>JAYKJC010000729.1:0-2942 GCA_035285885.1 Leptolyngbyaceae cyanobacterium
CAGAAGAGGCGATCGCCCCCCCTTCTACCCCTTCTCAATCATCCCAAGATATCTCTCCTCCGCCCCTCGAACCGGGTGGATTTGAGATTCCTGTTGAAATTCCACCCCCGTTACCAGAGGCGATCGCAGAAAGTTCAGCATCCACGATTGCTTCTACATCAAATCCCCAAGCTGAAAACAGCTCAGATTCTTCAGGAACCGAAGGATCAGACACCCCCTCAATTTCTGTAGAGTCAGGCTCGGCAGATGTCACTTCGGAAGATGCCACTTCAGAAGACGCTGTTTCGTCTGTTGCGTCATCATCGCCCGCTGAATCACCGACTGAATCGCCCACTGAATCGATAGCTTCAATCCCCGATGAGTCACCAGAAGACCCCGTCAGTGAGGAGTCTCTAGAAGAATCCATAAGTGATGAGTCACCAGAAGCCCCCGTTAGCGACGAGTCACCAGAGACCCCCGTCAGGATTAATGCGCGCACCCCAGAAGATTTTCAGCGGGAACTAGCAGCCGCTTTGCCCGAAGGCACGACTATCACCATCGTTGAGCGAGGAAACGAACGCGACGGTGATGGTGATCAGTTGGAACAATCTCCGCCACCAGAACGACAAACTCCATTGTCCGAACCAGAGGCATTAGAGGTACCAACCGTCAATGAACCCGGACAAAACGAGCCTCAATCCGCTGACCTCCAACCCGATGAACCCGAGCTAGATGAACCCGAGCTAGATGAACCCGAACAGACTGAAGTCGAGGTGAGTCGGGCAAATTCTGGCGCTGACGCTTTCCCCTCTCCAATTCTGACCCCGGAAGCGGCTATAGAGGTTACTCCAGAAAGTCTGCCGACTCGTGCGCCCGACCTTACTCCAACCCCTACGCCACCCATCACACCACCGCCCATCACGACATCCCCCGACCTTACTCCAGACGAAAGCCGCGCCCCATCACCCGTAAACCCCTCACGTCAGATGATGATCGCCGCTCGACCCGGCACCACCATTCCGTCCGGGACGGTTCTGCGGTTGCGCTATCCGCGACTGACCGCGACGATGTTGCGTCGAGGAATTTTCTGGCAAGACGTTCTGCTGCTTGAACAAACGCTGGTCGATGAGGCTGGGAATGTGATTGCAGCCGAAGGCACCGAAGTGATTGGTCGCTTTGAACTGACGCCCGATTCGATTCGATTTGTGACTCAGGCGATCGCCCTGGGCGATCGCAATGTCGCGTTACAGGCCGTGTCGGGCTGGGTTCCGATTGCGCCAGACAGCGATGTAGTTGTGATTCAGCCCAATCAGATTGTGAATGTTCGGTTGGCAGAACACCTTGAGCAGTGAGAGATTCTACAGACATTAAAGAACCTGAACCCAAAGCTGTGTGGAGCGGTGCGGACAGCCGCACCGCTCCACACAGCTTTGGGTTTAATTGAATCCTTGTTTCTTAGGGCTTAAAAAGAAAATCACCCATCGGTGATGATGACTGCTAGGATCAAAGAACCGTAAAGTTTTGAAACACCGACGTTTTTCTGATATGGCTCTCGAAAACCTGCGTGACCTCTACCAACAGGTCATTCTGGAACGCTACAAAAAGCCTCGAAATCGGGGATGCACCGATCCAGCCCATCGATCTCAAAAAGGGCATAATCCATCCTGTGGAGACACCATTGAGCTGACCCTCAAGTTTACGGATGATGGAGAGCACATCGAGGATGTCAAGTTTGAAGGCGAAGGATGCGCCATTTCTATGGCCTCTGTGGATCTGATGGCTGATGCCCTGCGAGGAAAAACGCCGGAGGAAGCCGTGGCGATGGTGAGTCAGTTTCAGTCCATGATGCGGGGCGAGGCAGAATTTCCTAAGGACTTGCGAAAGCTGAATGTGATGCAAGGGGTGGCTCAGTTTCCAGTGCGCATCAAATGTGCGAATCTTGGATGGCACACTTTAAAGGCGGCTCTTGAGCTTCAGCAACCCAGCGAAGGGTTTGTCAGCAATGAGGCTGAATAAGAAGCTGAATAATGCCTCATTAGCCCGTCTTTGAAATATCCCATTCTGACCTGATTCATCTCCCAAGCTAAACCATTCCGACAAAGAGACCTATGCCTGCAGACATTGATTTTTTGATGATTTCTAAGTGGTTGGCGATCGCCACTGTCGCCTTTGGAGGGCTGGCTGTCATTGCCTTTATCGCATCCTGGGGCATTCGATTTCGTCTCGTTGGAATCACCGGATTCATGGGAGTCCTCACGGGCGGCGTGTTTGCCCTCGGCCTCTCCCCTATTTTCCCCACGGTTGTACCCGGAGCCGTCTCCTATTCAACGGTCTATGACTCCGGAGCGACCCAGGCTGTGATTGCCGTTTCGCCGACCATTTCAGAATCAGAACTGGAGGCAACCCTGAAACAAGCGGCCAGCAACCTCTTCTCATCGGGCCGACTGGGCAACCGGGGCGACAAGCTCATGATTCGTGCCCGTGCGGTTGTTCATCCTGAAGAAGGCGTATCCCAGCCTTTGCTGCTAGGAGAAATCAAGCGCTCGTTGATCACACGAGACGATGAGCAAATGGAAATCACGCTTTATCCTGAGCGATTGATGCCTGAGCAATTGATGAGCAGTCCCGCAGAAGACTCCGAAGCGATGTGATGTGACGCCGATGCTCTAGGCGACTCGACGCCCTTTGACAAACACCGATTGAATGACAGGAACCGAGTCGTGTCCCTGTTCGGTGATGACGTGCATCGTCAGCAGGTCAGCTCGTTTGCCCACTTCCAGGCTGCCGCGATCGCCCCCCAGTCCAATGGCCGCCGCCGGGTTACTCGTCACCAACCGCATCGTTTCATACAGCGGCTTCCCTGTGCGCTGAGCAATAAACACAGCAGCATGCAACAGGCTATGGGGCACATAATCCGACGAAATAATATCCACGATGTCTAGCTCAACCAGTTCCATCGCTGA
>JAYKJC010000730.1:0-5219 GCA_035285885.1 Leptolyngbyaceae cyanobacterium
CCATTGCTGAATGTTGGGACTGGGGAAGACATCACCATCCGGGAGCTTGCCGAGACGATCAGTAAGGTGATCGGATTCGAAGGAGACCTGCGCTTTGACGCGAGCAAGCCTGATGGGACGCCAAGAAAGCTGATTGATAGTACCCGCATCACTGATTTTGGATGGAGCCCACAAAGTCTATTCCAAGCAAACATCCAAATTGCGTATAGAGATTTTGTCAACCGATTAAGAAAATATCTGCATAGCTAGGTAATGGAATTATCGACTCGAGGTCAAACCAGTGCTCTTATCCATGTGAT
Source organism: Leptolyngbyaceae cyanobacterium (assembly GCA_035285885.1). Classification (GTDB taxonomy): domain Bacteria; phylum Cyanobacteriota; class Cyanobacteriia; order CAKZMO01; family CAKZMO01; genus JBCCWF01. The sequence continues at coordinate 300 of JAYKJC010000730.1, forward strand.
ATCGACCGCAGTTGCAATCAAAAACTCTGCTAGATCCACTTTGAGTTTCATCAAACAACTGCTCTTTCAAGGCCCCAGTACGGGACGTAGTTTCGATGCATGAATTCATATGGGAAATTCTATTGACGGATAGATTCTCTACATTTTTATCTCTAAGTTACTTTGAAAGCAGCGATTATTGTAGGCAGACTCGGAGCACGAAATTCCCAGGAAACCTATCCCAAACTATGACCGACGCTGAAAATCTGAGCGACGCCAATTTTATGGCGCAAAATGCAAATACACACCGCCCACAGAGTGAGCCAGTTCAGTAGTTACAGAAAGCGATTGATCGTTCAAAAGCATTTGGGCCTTGGTTACTTCGATTTTTAGATGTCAAATCTGAACTTGAGTGGCTTCATGGTTCAACCGCCAAACCTTACGGCAAGTTTAATCACAAACCTGGAGCGCCGCCGCTACAATGTGGTAGTCTGTCCGAGTGTGGAGAGTTGTCGGCACAGACCGTGACATCTATATCTTAAACCTTTAGCCTCTGCTGATTAGTGCGCCTACGAAAAGCTAGCATAAAAATGCAAAATTACCCCATCGATTCCGTCGTCAAGATGATAGGCGACGACGCAAAAAAATTTAGTGGAAAAACTATTCTTTGGACTGGAACAGGTGGATTCCTGGGACAGTGGGTCATTAGAGTAGTTAAATTCTTAAATGAAAATGTTCTCGAGAAGAAGTGTAGAGTTTTGGCATACGACATGAGACTTCCCGAGGAGTCAGTATTTAAAGAATTTTCCGAAAGTGGGATCGCGTTTCGAAGTCATGATCTGACGACAAAGCTGTGGCCTGTGGGAGAACATATCGATTTTGTGGTTCACATGGCAGGCATCGCGAGTCCTTACCACTATAAGCGTAGACCTTTAGAGACAATCGATGTCGCAATTGAAGGAGTGCGTAGCACCCTAGAGATAGCCAGGCACCATGGCGCCAAGTTCTTGTTTACTTCTTCGTCAGAGGTTTATCAAACCGCGAATGTAATCCCCACCCCAGAGTCATTTGTAGGCGCGATTGCCTCAAATAATGAGCGATCCTGTTATGACGTCTCCAAGTTAATGGCTGAAAATTTGACCTATGTTTATGCCAAGAACTTGGGCATTGATGCCAGCACTATCAGAATATTCAACAGCTTTGGCCCTGGAATCTCTGAGGGCGACGCCAGAATATTGCCAAAAATTGCCAGCGCGGTGGTTGGTAAATTTCCCGTCTTTGTTTTCCGAGGGGTTGCCCTTCCCACACGAACCTACTGTCCAGCAGCCAACACAGTCGCGGGGATATTTCTGGCGCTCTTAAATGGTAAGGCGGGCGAAATCTACAACATCGGTGTAGACAGCCCAGAAATTAGCGTTTTAGAGTTGATTGCCCGGATTAATGACGCATGCGGTCTAGATGTTCCCTTTGAAGTCGTAGAACCTGAGGAAGTATATTTAGATGAGCCGCTGCGCCGATGTCCAGATATTTCGAAGGCAAAACTTGAACTTGGTTACTTACCCTCAGTGTCACTTGACGATGGCTTGCGTTCTTTTTTTAGCTGGGCACTGGAGAATTACTCTGGCAAAAGGTACTAGCTACTAACTTTTTATCTTGCATGCATAGCGACGTCTTTCGGTTCGGCTTAGTCGGCTTAGGTCGATGGGGCACTACGTACCTCAAATCCATATCGCAGATGGCGCACGCTAGGGTAGACAGAGTAGCCGGAAGACCTCATCAAAGAGGGAATCTCCACTCATTCCCGGATGTGGGCTTCACTGAAGACTGGAGGGAGGTTTGCTCCGATCAGTCTCTTGATGGTGTCATCATCTGCTCTTCGCCGGACAGTCACTACGAGCTAGTAAAGTACGCTATCGGAAATGGCATTCCCGTAATCGTAGAAAAGCCATTCACCTTATCAGCAAGCCACACCGAAGAACTTAACTTGTTATCTCAGCGGGCCGGCGTTCTTTGCATGGTGGCGTACACGCATTTATTTGCACCAGGTTACAGAGACCTCAAGGGATGTGTCACCCGTTCAGGCAGCTTATCGAAAATTTTTAGTGAGGGATTTTCAAGCGGGCCTTTCCGGGAGAACGTGCCCGTTTTGTGGGACTGGGGAAGTCACGATGTGTCTATGTGCCTCGACTTGGTGGATGCTCCTGTCGTCTCAGCTGAGCTGAGCGCAGTTCCCAAGCCGGAACCCCACCAGCACTCCCAAATTTTGATGCTGCAGATGAAATTTTCAAACGAGGTAGAAGCACGATGTATATTCGGGAATGCAGCAGAGTTTAAAAGAAGAGATTTATTCGTCGTGTGTGGTGACGATTATTTTTTGTATGATGGGCTAAGTCCGGGACTAGCTCGGCAGTTTTCAAGCAAAGTGTCTTCAATAAACTATCTAAGTTTTAAAGAGTATCCTAAGCCTTTAGATTGTCTAGTTACCGAGTTTGTCAGCTTCGTAAGGTCTGGGAGAACCCATCATTATTCAATCGATCTCGCATCTAGGGTCAACCGGGTCTTGGCAGGCGTTGGTTCCGATCTAGAAGCGTCCCACCAAAGGAGTTAAAAATTGCCAAATTGTTCGATCTGTGACAGCCCAAGTAGTCGAGTACTCTCCATGGGAATGCAGCCATTAGCGAATAAATACCCAAGTTGTACAGATGACTTCGAGCACGAGGTAGTGCGCGAAATGGAAGTGTTTTTCTGTGACCAGTGTAACTATGCAAATATTCCTTGTGATATCGATAGGTCTACATTTTTTGAAGACTATTATTATCTCTCCTCCGTTAATAAGGAGTTAGTTGCTCATTTCGAAGAAGTTGCAATGCTTATCGAAAAGCACAATCCAAAGCTTACGATCGATATCGGATCTAACGACGGCATCCTTTTAAAACCTCTCAAAGAAAAAGGCCTTAGAGCGATTGGTGTAGATCCATCAGAGAACGTCTCCGCGATTGCGAATGCAGCTGGGCTGGAAACTTTAGTGGGTTTCTATGACCTCGCCATGGTGGAGCGGATTTTAAAAGACTATGGGCAGCCCGACTTCTTATGCGCAAGCAGCGTTTTCACTCATTTCGAAAGACCTAGAGATTTTTTCGAAGTTTCTGCTCAACTCCTGTCAGAGGATGGATTGATTCTGGTGGAAGTGGAGTATCTTCGGCAGATTATTGATACCCTTGGATTTGAAAGATTATATTTTGATCGTCCACATTATTATTCGATCAAATCTTTGAAGACTATTGCGGAAAGGTCAGGATTTTCCCTCATTGATGTAGTGAACGTTGACGCTCATGGCGGGTCAATAAGGGCGACATTTTGTCGGAAGGGAAGCAAGAAGGCGTCTCCCAGCGTCGAGAGAAAAATATCGGAGGAATCTACGTATTTAAATCGGTCAACCATCCTAGAGAAATTTGAATTGTTCAAATCTGCTTGTGAAGAACTCGCGCAGAAAATAGACCAATTCAACGCAAACGGCATTAAACTTGCAGCTTATGGATGCCCAGCACGGTTTTCTACTATAACCAATGTCGCCTCTATTGGTCCCAACCGTATCCCTTTTGTGATAGATGATAGCCCTCTCAAGCAGGGTCGTTTTTCGCCAAAAATGCACATTCCAATCGTATCCTCCGATTCAATAGGGCATATTGATTTATTCATTGTTTTTGCGTACGAGTACATCAATTCCATAAAGAGTAAGCTTGATTTAAATCAAGCCGAGTTCTACAAGCCAATCCCCTTTTCGAAGATCTAGCAATGTTCACCGGACACTCGCAGTGCTGGTTATATTAACAGCCATGACCTGGTCATGGTAACTGGGGGTTTGAAATAGGGTTTCTTCAATCCGAGGAGTTCTACATTAAGAAGTCGATATCCACAGATAGCCAGATCATAGATGCTCTGATTTGTCGGCTTCCTCCAGCAGGCTTTGATAATTTTTTTTGTACACGCATCTGCAGCATCGCTTCGCCATAGGCTTCCTGGAGCTCGAGAATCTGCTCCTCATATTGTTCTTTGATATCTAACGGCTTGGCGCATAGCGCATTATCCATGCCCTTGTGGCCATCCTCGACCCATTCCTCAATATCAGACGGCGCTAGGTTAAAAGCTCGGCTCAGCGGCCGTGCCGCAGCCTTGCAAGATATTTAAGACCAGTTGTGCCTTGCGTTTAGCTGTCCAGCGCTTGAATTCCTCTTCCATCGTCGTACTCATGTCGTCTCCCTTTGTGGATAGTACTTGAGTAGATTTTTAGGGGGGTCATTACAAGGATTTCGGATCGAATGTATTCAGCCCGACCAGCCGCAACAGAACCCCTATATCGAGCGATTCAATCGAACCGTTCGTTATGACTGGCTGGCCCAGCAGCTATTTGACACGATTGATGAGGTGCAGGATCAGGCCACTCGCTGGATGTGGCACTACAATCACGAACGTCGGAATATGGCCTTGGGCGGCATCACCCCTAATCAGGGGCTGGCCATGGCCGCCTAACGCTACTTCAGACTTCCGTAAAAACGGGGAGATACCGATAGCACCTGACCAGATTTTTATTAGCTCATTACATCTACAACCAGATACCCACTAAAACAAATCAGCGCGAATAACCAATATCAAAAGATCCTTCCGCATCATCTTTCTCTCAATTCGTTATCCAAAATTAGTCGCACTTCATTCAACCATTCTGCTGCTTGGGCGTCACTCGGCATTCTCCAGTCGCCTCTGGGGGATAACGCGATTGACCCCACCTTTGGCCCGTCCGGCATAGATGACCGCTTGAACTGTTGACAAAAAAACCGGGTATAGAAGATGTTGAGCCAACATACGATTTGTTCCCGGCTGTAGTCACCTAGAAATGCCTGTTCCGCCAAAACGGCGATTTTCCTCGGGCTCGATCCAAAGCGG
>JAYKJC010000731.1:0-3177 GCA_035285885.1 Leptolyngbyaceae cyanobacterium
AGGTGCAGGCCAGTGATTCCGTTGTGTCGGTGTGGACAGCAGCCGACTATGAGCGAATAGAGGAGTTTGTAGAGGGAACGCCTCTATTCATTAGTACTGAAGATAATCCCGACAATCTGCCTGCCCAAGAGTGGTTATCGACGCAAAGCTATCTCTTAGAAGGGGAGGCGGTGGAACAAAGGTTAGGGAATCAGCAAGGGGTGCGATTTAATTGGGCTGGAATGTGGGAATTTACGTCTGTGGCGGTTCCTCATCCTACCCGCCAAACAATGATCATCATCACATGGGACAGTGGCATCGCAGCCTATGAGGGATTGTTTGAAGATATTGTGGCCAATCTAGATTTCATTTAAGTCCGGAAGAATGAATGAGCAACCCAATGAGTTCAAACTCATCTAATCCTCTAAACCTAAAGCGGGTTGCAACAGGGTTAAACATAAAAACGGATGTGTGGGGCGCGACGCGCCCCACACATCCGTACTTAACGAAAGCGCGTAGCGCTAAAACTTTGGAACCCGGTCTTTTGATGCGATTAAATTAGAAGAATACGACCTCTCAATCACGATTTAGCAATGGTTCAAGCGTCTACTACATATGTGACACAAGAAGAGTTTGAGCGGCTTTGTCTCGAACAACCCGACCGCATGATTGAACGAACTGCACAAGGAGAATTAATTAACGTGTCACCCGTGGGAGGAGAAGGCAGTAGCCGTGAATCAGACCTGATTACAGATGTTAATCTTTGGAATCGGCAGACCCAACTGGGAAAGGTGTTTAGCTCTCAAGGCGCGTTTAGGTTGCCCTTTGGCTCGACTCGGGCGGCTGATGTGGCCTGGGTGCGGCAGGAGCGTTGGGATGCTTTGACTCCTGAAGAACAAATTCAATTTCCTCCCATGTGTCCTGATTTTGTGATCGAGTTACGGTCTCAGTCTATTTCTAACGGAATTGTCAGACCCCAGTCTCTCTCTCAGTTGCGCACGAAGATGACAGAGTATGTAGCCAGTGGGTTGCGGTTGGGTTGGCTGATTAATCCACAGGATCAGCAGGTTGAAATTTATCGAGCGGGTCAGGCTGTTGAGGTCGTTTCCATGCCAGTGTTGCTTTCTGGCGAAGATGTGCTCCCAGGATTTGAGCTACAGGTTTGAGTGTGATTCCAGTTGTTCTGGGAAGTTGTCCGATTGGGGTGTACGGGTGTGGCTCGTACACCCCAATAGCTTGACAGGCTTACTTCTACCAGACATCGAATGATTGAACGAAACTTGCTATAGTTCAACAGGAGTTCTTAACCCAAAGATCACCTCTAGCTGCTACAGTCGCTCTGCTGAAAGAGAGCATATTTCTACGGATGAAGGTTTAAGCCTGTTTCTCTCGCGCAGCGGAGGAAACAGGCTGATCGAATGTCCTAACGCAAAAGCGTAAAGCTATAACTGTTGATACTTCTGCGATACATAAAGGAGAAAGCCTGTATGGATTTGATGGGAATGATGAATAAGGCCATCGAAATGAGCGACACCGAAGCGAGTGGTGATCTGATGGGCTCGCTGTTGGGCGCGATGAACAATGCTCCGGTGGAGAACAGCAAGATTGGCGATATTGCTAGCTCGCTTCAGGGGGTATTGCAGCAAAAGGGAAGTGCAACTTCGGCCAGTTCTCTCATGAGTATTTTGCAAATGGTGGCGACGACGGGCGCGGTCGAGCAACTGTTGGCGTCTGAACAGGTGAGTGCGATCGCCCAACGGGTCGGCGTAGACCCCAGCATGGTCAAAAGCGTAACGCCCATGATCGCCCAATTTTTAACGAAGGGATCGAATGCGCAAGGGGCTGGCATGCTGAGCAAGGTGCTTTCTGGTGAGGTGGATTTGGGTCAAATGGCAAACCTCATCAGCATGGCGAGTAAGTTTGCCCGATAGCGATCGCTACTCTGCCTGTGAGAGATAGTCTGTGGCAATCGCCAAAATACGTTCTGAGGCATGGCCATCGCCAAAAGGATTGACGGCTGTGGCCATCGCCTCATAGGCAGCGGGATCGCTCAGTAGCTTCGTTGCTTCAGCGACGATGGTGTGGGGCTGGGTACCCACAAGTTTGGCGGTGCCAGCGGTCACCGCTTCTGGACGTTCTGTGGTGTCGCGCAGCACCAGCACAGGTTTGCCGAGGCTGGGGGCTTCTTCTTGGAGGCCGCCGGAGTCGGTGAGTAGGAGGTGCGATCGCTGAATCGCTCCGACCAGTTCTCCATAGTCCAGAGGTTCCGTGAGAAAGGCGCGGGGATGATCGCCCAGCATCGCCGTCAGGGGCTCGCGGACAGTGGGATTGCGGTGGAGCGGCAGAAGCAGGGCGGTATCTGGAAAGGCATCCAAAATTTTTAGAAAGCTTTGGGCGATGCGCTCTAGCGGCTCCCCCCAATTTTCTCGACGGTGAACGGTGGAGAGCAGCACCCGATACTTGCCCCACTCCAGACCCGGCACGGGACACTCTGGGTTCTGCTTGGCAACGGAGAGCAGAGCGTCGATGACGGTGTTTCCGGTGTGATGAATGGCTCCAACTACATCTGAGGCTTTTAAGTTCTCCACGGCTTTTGGGGTGGGCGCAAAGTGGAGCTGCGTGATCTGGGAAATGAGGCGGCGATTAGCTTCTTCGGGGTAGGGGTTGAACAAGTCGTCGGTTCTCAGCCCTGCTTCGACATGGCCAACGGGAATTTTTTGGTAGAAGGCGGCGATCGCCGCTGCAAACGCCGTGGTGGTATCTCCTTGCACGATTACGAGCTGAGGCTGGAGAGACTGGAACAGCGTCTGGAGTCCTTGCAGGCTGCGGCAGGTGATGTCGGTGAGGGTCTGCTTGGGCTGCATGATATCCAGGTCTTCATCGGGCTGAATCTGAAACAGATCCATCACCTGAGCGACCATTTCTCGGTGCTGTCCGGTCAGCACCACCTGAGTTTCGATCGTGGGACAGGCGCGAAACGTTTGGATGACAGGCGCGAGCTTAATCGCTTCAGGACGAGTTCCTAAGATAATGCAGACTCGATGAGTAGACTCAGACATGAGGATGGGTAGTAGTGGAACAGAACGATTCTACAGAATTCTTCTAGTGTTGAGTGACGGCTCCATAAAACGGTTCCATAAACATGACATAATGAGGGGCGTTTTGAGGGTGTTGGTTTAGGGCAAAAGGTAGAAGGCA
>JAYKJC010000732.1:0-6744 GCA_035285885.1 Leptolyngbyaceae cyanobacterium
GCGTGGGTGATGGATTCATTTTGTGTTCCGCCGTGGGGATTGCCGTCTACATTCTCTTGCTAGAGGCGATCGCCCCTCGCCATCCGTCGCTTTCGCTGGCTGCGGTGCAGATTTGGGTGATGTTGATTTTGGGGCTGATCGGCTCATTGCCCGATCTGGCGGAGCAGTGGACGTTGGTGGGCGATCGCCTTCCTGCGCTGATTTATCTCGGTCTCGTGGTCACCATCGGCCCACTCTGGGGACAGGCCATGGGCCAGCGATCTGTCCCGGCCCATGAAGCGGCTCTGGTGTATACCCTTGAACCTGTGTTTGCAACGGTGTTTTCGTTCTTTTTATTGGGCGAACAATTGGGAATCAATGGGGCGATCGGAGCGGCATGTATTCTCACGGCCACTGTCATCAGCCAGTATCAGCGTCAGCGGTAGGGTGCTGTAGGGTGCTATCGGAGCGATCGCTAGAGGAACGCTATAGGATTGAAGGAGAGGCAATCGTGTTTCTGGATACAGAAAACCCTGAGAGCTTCTGTGAGCATCTGACCAGCTTTTTAGAGGAGAGACGCTGATATGGTTTCAAGTGTGCGCCCAGAGTCGAGTGTGAGTTCAGAATCGATGGATCTAGGCCAGATGGATGCAGATTCTCTCTGGCATTCAATGGTGCAGCACAAACCCTTTGCCGAGAAACCTCCCAAATGCATGAAGCAGGGGGTGGGCTGTCGAGTGACCGATACCCACGGCATCGAGTATTTTGATGGATTATCTGGACTGTGGTGCGTGAACATCGGGTATGGTCGCCAAGAATTGGCAGAGGTGGCCTACCAGCAGATGGTCGATCTGGCCTACTTTCCTCTGACCTCCATGAGCCATGAGCCGGGCATTCGGTTGGCGCACAAGCTGCTGGAGTTATTGGGATACGAAGGAAAGGTGTTCTTCTCCACCAGCGGGTCAGAGGCGAATGAAACCGCATTCAAAATTGCTCGACAGTACCACGCGCAAACCAAACCTGCGGGGTCTGGCCCTCGCTATAAGATCATTTCTCGCTATCGGGGCTATCACGGCCACACCATGGGAGCCCTGAGCGCCACAGCCCAGGCCGAGCGCAAGCTGAAGTATGAGCCGTTGGTGCCTGGATTTCTGCATGTGAGCCCGCCCTACTATTACCGCTTTGGAGAAGGCCAGCCCGAAGAGGTTTACAACGCGGCATGTTTGCGAGAGCTAGAACACACCATTGCCTATGAAGGGGCAGAATCCGTTGCGGCGGTGATTGTGGAGCCCATCATTTCGGGGGGTGGGGTGATTGTGCCGACAGAAGGCTATTTGCGGGGCGTACGGGAGATTTGCGATCGCACCGGAATCCTTCTCATCTATGACGAAGTGGTCAACGGCTTTGGACGCACGGGCAAGATGTTTGGGCACCATCACTGGGGCGTTGAGCCCGACATCATCACCTTCGCCAAAGGACTTTCTAGCGGCTACATGCCCCTTTCGGCCACGGTCGTCAAGCAGCACATTTTTGAAGCGTTTCTGGATGAGCCGGGCAGTGACAGTCACTTTCGCCACATCACCACCTATGGTGGCTCTCCCGTATGTACGGCGGTGAGCCTGAAAAGCATCGAAATTCTAGAGCGCGAGAATTTGTGCGATCGCGCCGCTGAGACAGGTGCGTACTTGATGGAACGACTTCAGAAACTCTACGATCACCCGAACGTGGGGGATGTGCGTGGGCGAGGACTCTTGCTCGGTGTTGAGTTGGTGAAAGACAAGGCCAGCAAAGTGCCTCTAGAGAGTGGGGCGATCGCCACCATTCCTCAGCACTGCATGAGCAAACAGGTCATTATCGGTCGCAATACCAACACCATTCCGGGATTCACCAATGTGCTGATTCTCGCACCTCCGTTGGTGATGACGCGGGAGGACGCAGACTTGATCGCAGACACCCTCCAAGAGGCCATCTTTGCGCTACCGCAGGTCGGATGAGCCTTAATTCATGAAATAAGTGTCGTACATGGCTGGACGTTGGAGTCCAGCCTCAATGAAACTTTGAAACTTTACCCCACTGCGCAGGGAAAGATGCTGGTCGAAATGCTGGCCGAATGTCCTAATGCAAAAGCGTAAAGCTATATTTGCAGATCTTTAATAACTATCGTCACCCACGACCGTACGCATTTCTAACTGATGATTGGCGTGGTTGAGCTTGTCGGCGATCGCCTGTTTAACCGCCATGCTCACAGCGGGATCAGCTAACACATCTTGAGCTTCTTCGCGATAGATCGCCCCTGTAGTGACATCCGCATTTTCGAGCATATCCAAATGCTGAGACGTGAGCTGAGGAGAAGTATTTGCCATAATAATTTCCTTCTGTAAACGCTGCTTACACGCGAGCAAGCACTGCTAATACCTTTAATATTCCCTGCGTTTTGCTGAAAGTGCCCTAAGGGTTGCTAAAACTGGACGGTTCTTTTTATTTGTTTATGAAACGCTACAGAGTGTGATGCAGATGTTATTCAGACTCACTGGAGGGGCGATCGCTCACATGTTGGTGAGCTTCTATCCACGCTAGATTTCTTCGCAGAAATGCACGTGCTTCTGGAGATGCCATAATTTGACCCGACCGAGTGACGACAAAGTGTTGGTTGGGGAAAAACCCACCCGTGACAAGTCGTAAAATCACCATTCCAACTTCTGTCTTATTTAGCGTACGTGTCATACAAATTCCTCAATACCGATAGTTGTGAAGCGATCGCAAACAAGCCGATGGCTTATCCATTGAAAATCCATTAGAAACTCACCAATAGAAATCAATTAGATAAAAATCCATTAAGCAGAAATCCATAAAAAAATTGGAAGCATCTCTGTATCAACGTTTGGCTACCAGGCATGGGGCAGACTCAAACTGCCTTTTGCCACTACAGCTTTTTGCCGCTACACATATTGAGATGAACACTTGTTTAGACGTTACCCAATTTAATGTTACCCAATTTAATATTACCCAAATTGTAAAAACCCGACCCGCACCTACCCAATTCTCCTGTACCAGTTTATGCGCTGTCTCTAGGAAACGAATGACTCACGAGTAATCGTATAAAACGCTTAACAATCGGCTCTAGGTAAATAGCGACACATTCCCCAAGGTGAAGGTTGCACTCGAAAAGTCACTGTTGTCACCCAAGAAGAGCAGATTTGGAGTTCGATAGGGATTAAGCGGTAACGGGGGATCGCTTGTCATCGGGTCGAAATCGTAGGTTCTTAAGCTGCCAGACAGCACAGGCGAGCTATTGGCAAATAACTGATAGCCCGTATCGGCAACATACAGGTCGTAACGCACCCTATCACTCATATTGAACGTCGTCGGAGTAAAGGTTTCTGCTCTTGTGAACGTCGTAGACTGAGCAAAGATGTCGCTATTTGTAAATCCCAATTCGATGCTGCTTGTTCCGTCGCTGTTCACCGCTAAGATACTGAACCCGGCTCGATTCTGGCTACTCGTTTCAGCATCGATCGATACCGTAAAGGAGAGGGTGTATCCGAGAGAAGCGTTGAGCACCGGGAACGATGCATTCACATCATCAATCGATGCAGTGTAGTCGATGGACGAGGGCACGTTTCCAGTCAAAAGTGCAAAAGCTTCTGCAAGGCTGAGGTTGATGTTGAAGTTGTCGTAATCGGGAACTTTGTTGCTGTACCCCACCTGTCCTTGAGTGGATGCAGGGACGACTTCCGTATCAAGGGTGACGCCGTTCGCCCCTGCGACTTCATCGGCAGCATCCGCCGAAAAGTTGTCGAGCAAATAGGTTCTGAGCGTGTTTCTTGCTGTCGTACTAGACAGTGGAGCCCCATTCACATTCACAGAATCGACAATCGTATCAATTTCATCAGGGGTAAATGGAACCTGGGTGAGTTCAAGCTGTCCGCCTGCACTCGGCAGACCCACACCACTGTAGAGAACGGTTTGAGTCAATGCCGAACTAAAGGTTGCGAGAGAATAAGATGTTTCTATCGGACTCAAAGACGACACCTGAACGTAATACGTCCCCGCTTCAAGATTTCGGGTGATGAACTCTGGTGCTGTGCCTGCGGTAGCTGAGACCTTTAGAGTTTTGGTGTTGTCCAGTAGGGCAAGCGTCGCATTTTGAGTGAGACCTCTGAGGGCGAAAGAGACCTGACGGCGATCGCCCAACACAAATCGAAAAACATCGCTCGTATCTGTGTTCCCAATCCGTTCCGATTCAACCGTCCCAAGAGTGGTAAACTTCGCGGTGCCACGGGTGTTACCAACGGTGTCCGGCAGGCGATCGTCTGCTGAAAATCTCAGCCGATATTTCTTCTGCGTGTTGTCATTACTCGAAACCACCAGAAAATATTTGCCCTTTTCAACCGTGGCCCGGTACTGATCCCGGCGACCTCGACGTTCCTCAGATACATCTACAGCCTTGAGGAAACGATTAATGCGTCGGTTGGAACTATTCGTTAGATCCTTCTTGCCGATCTTATTTAGAACTTGACGGAGCCGCCCGTCCACCTGATAGAGATCAACAGAGTCGCGATCGCGCAACTGACGCGCCGTGATCTCAATCGTGCTGCTGCGGGCATTGAACCGATAAATGTCCGTCGAATCATCGCCTCCCAAGAAATCACGCAGTCCTACAGGCTTGTTCCTGAAATTGATTCGTCTGGCGTCCTTTAAACGGTTCCCTGCACGATCGTTCATGGCAATACCTTAAATAGGTTTGAGGGACAACGGCTCAACCTTATTAGAATTGCATGATTCATTCCATCGATCTACTGATGGCTTTATGAAAGATTTAAAAGGGGGCGTGGTGTGTGTCACGTCCCCCTCTGCATTTATCCGCACCATTGCGTAGAGTAGAGGGAACGCACAAATTCTTTCCAGAGTGGAAATATCCCATGACAGATGACTATATCTTGATCGTCACTGACGACACCACCGATTCCCTTGACGATGAGCCTGTTCGTGGGCAGCGGGGATGGGGAGAGGAAGTTAGAAGACGGATGGGCAATGTGGCGCGAGTTCCTGCGACGTTGCTTGAAGAAAACATGAATCGGTTTTTGAAGTTTGTGGGGAGGCTGTTTAAGCAAGTGGATCAGCAAATTGGCACGGACTCAGACATGAAGCTGGATGAGGTGGAGCTGTCGATTGAAATTAGTGCCCGTGGTGAAATTAAGCTGGTGGCTGGCGCGGAAGGGAAGAGTGCGATTACTCTTAAATTTAAGCGAGTTGAGCAAAAAGGTTAAAAACTGAGATGACATCCAAACTCACGAAACTCATAGAGCAGGAGTATTATGGCTACGGTAAACATCTTAGATTCAATTCCCTATTTGCTTCTGGCACCGTCTAACAAGATTTGGACTGATTATGATGATAAAGCCGATGTTTTGTATATCAGCTTTAGAAAACCTCAACAAGCGAATGATAGTGTTTTGGAAGAAAACGCTATTTACCACTATCGAGATGAGGAGCTTGTTGGAATTACCGTCTTGAGAGCAGCAGAAACATTTGGGAAACAAGACCTTTGAATTGAATTCATGGCAAAGAACTGGGCGATCGCCATCGGCATAAACCAATATGAGTTGCTTCCAAGCTCCGCACACTTGCACTATGCCGTGCGGGATGCCGAACTCATGCGCGAATTTCTGCATCAGACGGCAGGGTTCCCCTCTGAAAATATTTTGCTGTGTTCCGATTCATCTCCAGCCATTGGGCGATTGACTACTCGTCCATCTCGATCAAATTTGCGGCGAATTCTGCGAGAAGAGATCCAACAGGCGCGAGGGGCGGATAACCTGTGGTTTTTCTTTGCGGGACATGGCATGGCAGGACGCAATGGCGACTACTTTCTGCCCATTGATGGCAACCCCAATGATCTTGAAGATACGGCAGTGTCCGTCCATTTTGTGACGGAGTGTTTACGCCAGTGTCAGGCGAAGAATGTGGTGCTGGTGCTGGATATGTGTCGCAACGAAGGCCGAACCGATAGCCGCGATATCAGCGTCAATGTGGGTGAACAAACCATCGAGCTGGCACGGCAGCAGGGCATGATCACCATGTTTTCCTGTAGTCGGGGGGAGCGATCCTATGAAATCCCTGAATTGCAGCAGGGTGCATTTACCTATTGCCTGGTGAATGGACTGAAGCAGCACACAATTTTGCGACAGCTTGAACAGTACTTGATTCAAGAAATCCCGAAGCTGCGTCAGCGATATCCCTACAACATTCCGATTCCACGAATCATTCCAGAGCCGGGATGGAAATATGATGCGCCATTGTTGCCAGGATACGCGACCCAATCAGATGTTGGACTATTGATCAAACAAGCAACGGGCGCTGAGCTAAATGAAGAGTTTGAACAAGCAAAACAGCTCTGGTGGCAAGTTGTGAATGCAGGGACAAATATTGAACGGGCAGAAGCTCAGAATGCTTTGGAACGGATTAATAAAAAACAGGTTACAAATTTCCGCTCGCTTTCAAAACTTACTCTTCTTAGTAAGTCAACCACAGAAAGTGATGAAGAAGTATCGCGAAGGAAAAAAGCGGACATAGATAATTACTCACCTTTTTCTTCTAAAACAGGCAAGCGAAAGTCACATATGATGGCGGAGGCTATAAGATTTGGGACGGGTCGAAGTTTTTTGATTATGACTCTACTCTTTGTTGGACTTGTGGCCATTGTAATTGTTCCTCCTTTGTTAACACAGCTTGAGATATCTAGACTAGAGAAGAATCTCCCAG
>JAYKJC010000733.1:0-13504 GCA_035285885.1 Leptolyngbyaceae cyanobacterium
AGAACCCTGAGCAATCCGAAGAAATTTAATATATTCATTTCGATATTCTCGTCCATAGCCTTCAGCGATATTAGCTGGAATTGAAACCGCCGCTCTCCGAATTTGTGAAACCATGCCATACACTTCTTCTTTCGGAAATGCTTTGGTCAATTGATAACAAGCCTCCGCCAAGTTCATCCCCTGCTGCCAAACCTCCAAATCCCGATAAGACTGAATTTTCCCCGCCACCATCCCACACCCCACACCCCACACCCCACACCCCACACCCTTATGCCTACCGAACTCACGCGCGTCATCGAACTGTTTCAACTCCCCTTCATGCAACGGGCACTCATGGGTAGTGTTTTGACCGGGCTAATGGGAGGTTTATTGGGCAGCTTCACTGTTCTCCGACAGCTCTCCTTTTTCAGCGATACCCTAGGCCATTCCGCTCTGTTAGGCATCAGCATTGGCTTGTTGCTAGGCATCAATCTTTCCTGGGTGCTGCTTCCCTTTGCTGTTTTGTTTGCCCTGGTCGTGACCTATTTCCTGGAGCGTACACAACTCTGGACCGATGCCCTATTGAACATCATTTACTCTTCTTCTCTGGCTCTAGGCATTATTCTGCTTAGTTTTCGGGATGAGTATCAGGGGGGCATCACCAATCTCTTGTTTGGCGACATTCTTGCAGTGCAAACTGCCGATCTGATTTTCAGCACTCTGTTGCTCGGAGTTTGCATCGTGTTCATTAGTTTGACGTTGCGATCGCAAATTCTCCTCACTTTGCATGAACCGATGGCAACTGCCCTGGGTGTTTCTGTCTCTGTCCAACGCATGGCCTTCATTGTGTTGCTTGCCTTGGTAGTCGGCATCTCCATTAAGGCGATCGGTGTCTTATTGATCAGCGCTTTTGTGGTGATTCCTGCCTGTTCTGCTCGTTTCCTCAGCAAAAAATTCACCCACTACATTCTTATCTCCGCTAGTTTGGGGGCATTAAGTGCGGTCGTCGGCATGGCGGTATCTGCCCTTTTCGACTTACCCTCCGGCCCCAGCATTGTTGCCGTTCAACTCACAATTTTTCTACTGGCTATTCTGATCCCTAAACCGTACATTAGTGAGCCCTAGCCCATGACCCAAATTCTTGATGCTCTACCAAGCCAACACTCAAACAAAATCCTATGCGGCTATCACAATCGTTCACCTGACTTAAAGATTGCTCGAATTACCAACATTTCTAATTGGTATTTTGAACGAGTGATTTTCCCAGATGATGTACTCATATTTGAAGCTATAGCAGAGGCAACGCTTGAAATCTACAGCAGTGATGGCGTTGCGACATTACTGTCTGACCATCTTCCCTGTGAAAAACTACGAATTTAATTGTTTATTGATTTTTTAACTAGGGGGTAAGTAAAATGATGGCCTCAAACTCAGAACTATCAAACTCAGAACTATCAAACTCAGAACTATCAGAATTGACCCTTAAGCGTGGAATGCCTGTGACCATCATTACAGGGTTTTTAGGTAGCGGAAAGACAACGCTTTTGAACCATATTCTGAGCAATAACAAGGATTTGAAAGTTGCGGTTTTGGTGAATGAGTTTGGTGATATCAACATCGATAGTCAGCTTTTAGTATCGATGGATGAAGACATGGTGGAACTCAGCAATGGTTGTATTTGTTGCACCATTAATGATGGCTTAGTCGATGCGGTGTATCGTGTTCTCGAACGAGATGATCGGGTTGATTATCTGGTGATTGAAACCACAGGCGTTGCCGATCCACTGCCGATTATCCTGACCTTTCTGGGCACAGAACTGCGGGATCTAACGCGCCTAGATTCCATCATTACGATGGTGGATGCTGAGGCGTTCACACCCGACCACTTTGAGAGTGAAGCCGCCTTCAAGCAAATTGCCTATGCCGATGTCACGGTTTTGAATAAAACGGATTTGGCATCGTCTGAGCAATTGGAGAAGCTGGAGGACTATATCGGTACGGTCAAGACCGGAGCAAGGATTCTTCATAGCCAACACGGCCAGGTGCCCCTGCCATTGATTCTAGATGTGGGATACAACAACCCCGAAGCTTACGGCGAGCTAGTGCAAGAAGAGATTGAGCTAACTCAGCATGAGCAGATCCACGGGCATCATCATGACCATGGTCATCCTCACGATCATCATGAGCATGATCATCACGAGCATGGACATCATGACCATGAGCACCACGGGCATGAACATCACCATCATCATTCATCGCATCTAGATAATGATGGGTTTGTTTCTGTCGCGTTTGAGAGCGATCGCCCCTTCCAGGTCGAAAAATTTGAACACTTTTTACAAGAACAACTCCCGCAGAATGTGTTTCGAGCCAAAGGCATTCTCTGGTTTCAGGAAAGCGAACTGCGCAACATTTTTCAGCTTAGTGGCCCTCGGTTTGACCTGAAGGGAGAAGAATGGCGCACCCCTCCTCGAAACCAGCTTGTTTTTATCGGGCGACATCTGGATGCAGATGAAATTCGGCACCAGCTAACGGATTGTCTCGTCTGATGCACAGTCTTTCAGCATCTTTGTCGTGTGCTGAAGGGAGACGATTGCACCGCAATCGCTCAAGGACAAAACGACTCAATGGTTTGACCCATCGTTCACTGACACAACGTTATCCATGACCTTATCTATTTCACCCGACGATATCCGCAAGCAGTCCATTAGCACTGAACTTAAATCTCCAGTCTCGGACGAAGAAATGCAGAAAGCGGTCAGAACCTTGCTTCTAGGATTAGGCGAAGATCCGGATCGCGAAGGGCTACGCGACACACCCAAACGAGTCGTCAAGGCGCTCAAGTTTCTGACCTCTGGTTATCATCAATCGTTGGATGAATTGCTCAACGGAGCCGTCTTTCATGAAAACGCTAACGAAATGGTGCTGGTACGCGACATTGACTTATTTAGTTCCTGCGAACACCATATTCTCCCTATCTTGGGGCGTGCTCATGTCGCTTACATTCCCAACGGTAAAGTGATTGGCTTATCCAAAATTGCCCGCATCTGTGAAATGTATGCCCGTCGCCTTCAAGTTCAAGAACGGTTGACGCAACAGATTGCAGATGCCTTACAAGGACTGTTACAACCCCAAGGGGTCGCTGTTGTGGTTGAAGCCACCCATATGTGCATGGTCATGCGCGGGGTTCAAAAGCCAGGCTCCTGGACGGTCACTAGCTCCATGCAAGGTGTGTTTGCAGACGATGCTCGCACCCGTCAGGAATTTATGGACTTGATTCGCCACAGCCCATCGTTCCATTAAGGCAAGTTCCCTCACCGGGAGGTAAGACTTATTCTTTCGCTTACCTCCCTTCCTATTTTTTCGATGAATCACAGTTAATCATGAGCGTTATGGTTTCTTCTCTTGATTCTCAGAAGCTTCCCGTGACCATCATCACGGGCTTTCTAGGCAGTGGTAAAACAACGCTGCTGAATCATATTCTCCAAAACTTCGAGGATTTTAAGGTCGCTGTTTTGGTGAATGAGTTTGGGGACATCAACATTGACAGCCAGTTCTTGATTGCGGTGGAAGAAAACATGATAGAACTCACGAATGGCTGCATTTGCTGCACCATCAACAATAACCTAACGGATGCGGTCTATCGTGTATTAAAGCGGCGCGATTCTCGCCGAGACGGCAAAGCCGAACGTATCGATTATCTCGTACTAGAAACCACAGGCGTTGCCGATCCATTACCGATTATCCTCACCTTTGTGGGAACGGAACTGCGAGATTTCACCCACTTAGATGCAATTATCACCGTTGTCGATGCTGAAACGTTCAATCCAGATGACCACTATGGGAGTGATGCGGCGATCAGCCAAATGGTCTACGGTGACATTGTTCTACTCAATAAAACCGATCGAGTGTCTAAATCTAAACTCGATGGGATAGAGAGCTATATCTACTCTCTTACAGAAAGAGCAAGAATTTTGCGATCGACCTACAGCCAGGTTCCGTTATCGCTCATTTTGGATGTTCAACTGGCGAACCCATGCATCATTCAACAGCAATCGGACTCACTTGCTCCCTCATCAAAGCATCTACAAAATGATGGGTTTATGGCCGTTTCATTTAAGGGCGATCGCCCCTTCGCCATCAGAAAATTCCAATATTTCCTCGACAATCAGCTTCCCGAAAATGTATTCCGTGCTAAGGGAATTCTCTGGTTTGCCGAAAGCGAAAAGCGCCATTTCTTCCAACTCAGCGGCAAGCGCATCACACTCGATGACAGTGAATGGACAACCCCACCCAAAACAGAACTGGTGTTGATTGGGCGTAAGCTAAACCCTCTTGATTTGATACAAACGCTCAACAACTGCATGACTCGATGACTGTTCGATCGCCTTGAGCAATACAACGATGAATCCTCAAACCCAACCCCTACCGCCAAATCTAGAACGAATTATTCAAAAGTTTCAGCGCATCACCGAACCGAAACGGCGTTATGAATATCTGCTGTGGTTTGCCAAGCGAGTCCCACCCTTCCCAGAGGCTGATAAGATTCCTGCCTACCGGGTACCGGGTTGTGTATCTCAGGTGTATCTCACCGCCACTCTTCAAGATGGAGGAATTGTCTACCATGCTGATGCTGATGCTCAAATCCCCAAAGGACTGGTGGGATTGTTAATGGAAGGACTGAACGGTGTTACACCGGAGGAGGTTGTGCAATTATCCCCTGACTTTATTCAGCGCACCGGGTTGGATGTCAGCCTGACTCCGTCTCGTAGTAATGGGTTCTACAACATCTTTAAGGCCATGCAGCAGCGGGCGATCGCCCACTTGCATCTGTAGGCAAAGATACACCCAAACATCAGGCATGAAATCCAGATTTAAGCCCCAAAAGTATCGGTGCACTACTCATCGGCACTCGCTTCTGAGTCCAATTCTTAGGCCACCCCTTGGATAAGGAATAGGCGTTCATTTATTGGTGCGTCCAGCACAGCATTCGCAAAACGCACCCTGGGTAGTCACATCTGTTTAAACCACGGAGCGATCGCCCTTGTCCCCTTGTCCCCTTATCCACCGAAAAACTGAAGGTTCTTGAACCTACTGGAACGTATTCAAAAACTTGGGAATACCAACTCAAAAAGCATGGTAAACCTATGCGATACGTCTCGGGACGGCAAATCAGGGCAGACCGAGAACGCAATAAGCTCCCCAACAAAAGTGACAACGCGGATGCAATTGCGATCGCGTCTTACGGAGTTCAGCATTGGGAACAAAATGAAGCATTTATACAAGGCAATAGAACAGAGTTACGGGAATTATTTCTGCAAATTACAGGCTTGAAAAACCTTCGGAGCACAGCAATCAACCGGCTCAGATCACAATTATCCTTCGAATGTCCAGAATTGCAGAACCAAAGTCTTACGAGAAGTTGGAGGCAGCAATCTAATAACTTGATTAAAACTTGATTAACGTCATTGCAGAACCCAAAGGAGTTAACGGTGTGGGAATTCGTGAGAAGCTGTTAAACACTATTGGCATAGGATTATCTCAATCCTCGACAGCAATTGCTAAAGGAATTCTAGAAATAGATATAGCGGTTTGCAACCGCGTTAAGCACAAAAACAGGTGTGTGTGGCGCATTGCGCCACACACACCTGTACTTAACCAGTGCGCATAGCGCTGTAAAGGTACTTTAGAAATAGAAAAATGTTGACGAAATGTTGAAAAATTCAGTTTTTTCACCCTATCTAAGCGTATTTGAAAAATTCAATATGATTGGGATGACGAGATTATTTTTGTTATCTTACACCTATCCATTTGAGCGTTTTCTTGATAACAATCAACAACAAATCATTGAACGAGTAAATGGATCTAAGCGATACGTTTCACTTGGAGCCTTTGAGCTAGCGATCGGAGTTGGAAAAGTTCAAGTCCAATCTGGCTGGGTCGAATACTGGAAAGCTGGCGGAAGTTCTATATGCAGAAAAACAATGTATGTGTGGGTACACAACCATGAAAGTTGTTGCACGGGTTTCTAAGATGCTTTTCAAAGAGCTTCTGAAGACCATCGTATAGCTGTGATGGCACGAAAGGTGAACTGTGTGAATTCGTCTCTTTCAGTGATTAGGCCCAGAGTAGGGCTGCACAGCCTGTCATGGCGTTGACATGTGAATACTAAAATTGGCTTTCTCGCTAGAAGTCTTTTTTAATGCGTCACAAAATCTATTAACTTATAAGTAACCTGTTCAATTCTTTTGGCACCATTGAGGCTTTGCATCCCATGACTGATTCTCCTACTGCTGCTCACCCCCTAACAGATAAGGTTGCACTCGTCACAGGTGCCTCACGGGGAATTGGGCGGGCGATCGCCCTCGCACTAGCCGCCTGTGGCGCGAAGGTGGTCGTCAATTACGCTAGCTCAGCTCAAGCTGCCGAAGAGGTCGTTGCTGAGATTCAGACAATGGGGACAGAGGCGATCGCCCTCAAAGCCGATGTTTCTAACGCAGAAGAGATTGACGAGTTGTTCAAAGCGGTGATGGACAAGTGGGGGCGCATTGATGTGCTGGTCAACAATGCGGGCATCACCCGCGACACGCTGCTGTTGCGCATGAAGCCCGAAGACTGGCAGCGCGTGATGGATCTCAACCTCACGGGGGTATTTCTCTGCACCCGGTTGGCCGCCAAGATTATGCTGAAGCAAAAATCCGGACGCATCATCAACATCGCCTCTGTGTCTGGATTGATGGGCAATCCAGGACAGGCCAACTACAGTGCGGCAAAAGCTGGGGTTGTTGGGTTCACCAAAACCGTCGCCAAGGAATTGGCGACCCGAGGGGTGACGGTGAATGCGGTGGCTCCCGGTTTTATCGCCACAGACATGACTCAGGATGTGAAGGCTGAAGAGATCCTCAAGTTCATTCCGCTAGGACGCTACGGCACGGCAGACGAAGTCGCTGGACTGGTTCGTTTTCTTGCCGCAGACCCAGCCGCTGCCTATATTACCGGGCAGACCATCAATGTTGATGGGGGCATGGTGATGGCGTAGGGGAGTGACAAGGGAAGGGGGATTAAGGTGTATCCCTTAAAGGAATTCCAAAAAAATTAGCACTCTCTCTGATAGACTGCTAAATTCGATGCTAGAGTACTCAATGGAGAATTGAGAAACTGTAGGGATATGGCAAAACTTGTTGTTTTTGATGAGAAGTCTCGGCAGGCTCTGGAGCGGGGGGTCAATGCGATCGCCGATGCGGTTCGTATCACGCTTGGCCCCAGAGGTCGAAACGTTGTATTGGAAAAGCAATATGGTGCTCCTGAAATCGTGAACGATGGCATCACCATTGCGAAGGAAATCGAGCTAGAAAATCCTCTGGAGAACACGGGGGCTCAGCTGATTCGTGAAGTTGCATCTAAAACGAAAGACATCGCAGGCGACGGCACAACCACAGCAACGGTGTTGGCTCAAGCCATGATTCGTGAGGGTCTGAAGAATGTTGCAGCGGGCAGCAACCCGGTGAGTTTGCGTCGGGGCATTGAAAAAGTTGTCAACAAACTCGTCACTGAAATCGCAGCCTTGTCAAAGCCAATCGAGGGAAATGCGATCGCCCAGGTGGCAACCGTCTCTTCTGGCAACGACGAAGAGGTCGGCCAAATGATTTCAGAGGCCATGGACAAGGTCAGCAAAGATGGAGTAATCACCGTCGAAGAATCCAAGTCCCTTGTCACTGAGCTAGAAGTGGTTGAAGGGATGCAGTTTGACCGGGGATACATTTCTCCCTACTTTGTGACAGACCAAGAGCGCATGATTTGTGAATTGGATGATGCGCTGATTCTCATCACCGACAAGAAAATCAGCAACATCCAGGACATGGTTTCTATTCTGGAAAAAATTGCGCGAGAAGGTCGTCCCCTCGTGGTAATTGCTGAAGATATCGAAGGCGAAGCTCTGGCGACCCTGGTGGTGAACCGTTTGCGGGGCGTGCTGAATATTGTGGCGGTCAAGGCTCCAAGTTTTGGCGATCGCCGCAAGGCCATGCTGCAAGACATCGCCGTGTTAACGGGCGGACAGCTAATTTCTGAAGAAATCGGCCTCAGCCTCGACACCGCATCCATTGACATGCTGGGTAAAGCACGCAAGGTGACCATCACCAAAGACAACACCACCATCGTTTCAGAGGCAGGCAATAAGGCCGACATCGATAAGCGCATCGCGCAGATCCGTCAGGCGCTTGAAGCAACAGATTCTGATTACGATGCAGAAAAGCTCCAGGAGCGGTTGGCCAAGCTTGCGGGGGGTGTGGCTGTCATCAAGGTTGGCGCTGCAACCGAGACAGAACTTCGAGATCGGAAGCTCCGCATTGAAGACGCCCTCAACGCTACTCGTGCAGCGGTGGAAGAAGGCATCGTTCCAGGGGGCGGCACCACCCTCATTCAGCTCTCGAAGAAAGCAGATGAGTTGAAGCAAGGACTGACCACTGAAGAACAAATTGGTGCAGACATTGTTATCAAGGCTCTTGAAGCGCCTCTTCGTCAAATTGCAGAAAATGCAGGTGCAGAGGGCTCGGTCGTCGTTGAAAAGGTGCGTGCCCTTGAAGGAAACCACGGCTTTAATGCGCTCACCGGAACCTTCGAAGACATGGTGGCAGCAGGGATTGTTGATCCAGCGAAAGTGGTTCGTTCGGCCCTTCAAGATGCGGGCTCCATTGCGGGCATGGTCTTGACCACGGAAGCACTGATCGTTGAGAAGCCTGAACCACCGAAGCCCGCTGCTCCAGATATGGACGGTATGGGTGGCATGGGTGGCATGGGTGGCATGGGTGGCATGGGCATGCCTGGCATGGGCATGATGTAGAAGTTGCCATGTCCCCTGTTCCATTCCTTTGTGGCTGTAGGCAATGCAGTTTGCAAGCCTCGATAGGAATCAGCCTTTGGAGACACGCTTGTAAGACATAGGGGGTGGTTTCATAAAGATGAGACTACCCCTTTGTTCTGGGCGATCGCATTGCGATCGCCTATTTCTTTTGCATGCTTTTCTCTCTCATCGATTGCAGTCACGACTTGGCAAACGTCTCCAATTGCAACGAAGAAAAGAGGGCTTTGGGCGCGCAACGCGCTCTCGAAACCCTCTTTTCTTCGTAAACTTTGCCAAGTCGTGTGCGGTATGATAAATCGCGTATTTGCCTCATCACACACTCCGGATGAATCGAACCAGATGAATCGAAAATCTTCTCCGTCTTCAGGGCATTCTCAATCGAGTCGTGGGGGCGATCGCCCCGGTGAACCCGAGATATTAAGTGAACACCAACGCCTCGAAAAGGCATCCGGGTTAGACCGCATTCGAGCCCTGAGCTATTTGCTAGACAGTGCCATTCCCGTTCCTGGAACAGACTACTCCTTCGGACTCGACCCCATTATTGGACTCTTGCCTGCCGGAGGCGACGTGATCGGCACGGTGCTTTCTGCCTACATTGTGTTAGAAGCCGCTCGATTTCGTCTCCCCATTCCAACCCTGACGCGGATGATGTTTAACATCGTGCTGGAGATGCTGGTGGGGATGATTCCTGTCCTTGGGGACTTATTTGATGCCGGGTGGAAAGCCAACGCAAAAAATCTGCGATTGCTTGAAGCTCATTTGCACGCTCCTGACGTGAATAAAGCGGCTGACAAGAAATTTTTCATTGTTCTAGTGGTAGCGTTTATTGTCATCATTGCAGTTCAAATTGCATTATATGTAGCGGTCTTTCAACTCATCTCCAGTTTTTTCACGTCATAAATTCTGCATTGAGGTGTTAATTGAGTCACGACTAAATCGTGACAAGTTGTTTCATCAAGGCTCAACAATAGAATTCAATTATTACTATGGCTGTAGTCTGAGCTGCTAGATTAGTCAGTATTGAAGTGTATTTAACTGTTGAATCAATCGCCGATGAATTCTTGCTGGCCTTCAGTCTCGCCGACGCCTCGTGTTCCTCAAGTTGTGCATCATTCAGACTGGTTGGCTATTAGGTTGAATATTAGAAACTGGAACTACGTCCATCTAGAATGGCATGAGCTTACAAGAGTATTTGAATCAACAACGTGTGAAACATATTGTGGACAGCTATCAAATCGACGGTGAAGATGTCGATCGATTTAATCGTTATCTAAATGATTTGTTTCAATCCTATCCGGCACCGCTGATCGAGCTTGCGCTAACAGAAACGCTCGTCGATGGGTGGGCATCGGTGCCGATGACGCGAGGACTCGATTTTCTCAAAAAATCTCACGAAAAATTGAAAGAGTGGGAGCTGAATCCCATTGTGAGTACGGTGACTCCTGAGCAGTTTCAGCATGTGACGGGTCTCGACCCAACACCTGTGTTTGGCTCGGCTGAGTTACCGCCTTCCCGACCCATTGCCCAACCGTCTTAAGCCCAATCCAATTCACCAACGAATTTACCAACGGTTTTACCCACGAATTGAGTGATAGGTGTGGGGCGATCGCCCCAGAAAACCCTTGTATTCTAAGAATGTAAAGCAAATCCCCAAGTTTGCTAAAGCTCCCAAGCCCCTGGGAGCTTTTTTTAACTCGTGTCCAACATGTTTACGACGAAGAAAAGAGGGTTTTGGGCGCGCAGCGCGCGCCCAAAACCCTTAAACTTTGCCAAGTTGTGACATCTTCGGATTACGGTTCTAGAAAATAGCGGGGTGGCGTTAACCAGAAGAGTTCACTTTTACCGATGGGTGGGTCCGCTTTAGGTACTTCAACTCCGATGATTCCTGCTTTTTTGACGACGAGCCGATCGGTGATTTCGCCCCAAACCAGTTGCTCGGCCCACCGACCTAAATCAGGTTGATGCCCCACGAGGATAACCGCATCCTGTTGACCGGGTTGCCAATGCTTCAACCACTCCAGCCAGGAATGAATCGACCCGTCAGGTGCCAGATCATCCGAGAGGGTCATCGCGGGAGCTACGCCGATTGAAGTGAGAATGTCCGCCGTTTGTCGGGCACGCACGAACGGACTCGACAGAATTAAGTCTGCACGAATGCCTAGATCATGGCACCGTTGAACCACCCGCTGAGTTTTGGCGATTCCCTTATCGGTGAGGGGGCGATCGCCATCATTGGCGTAAGTGCCCCGCTCCGCAGCGATCCCGTGACGAAAGAAGTAAACAAGAGTCATATGCTGAGATCTTTTGAATCACGTCCGGAATAAGTGATTGTACAGTTAAAATCGCTTGAAGCGAGTCTCCCTTCTTTTTCAGTCGAACCGAACCGATCGCTGGTGGACTCAGCGTCATAATGCGATACCTCCGTATGTTGAAAAGAATGAACTGGAAAGAATGAAGAGCGTTTCATTGGGCGTGACGGATGATGGGGTTTAGCGATCCCAGCGGAACTTACGCTCAGATTCTTTAATGGGCACATCGTTGATGCTGGCTTCACGACGCTGCATTTGACCGTTGGGGGCAAATTCCCAGTTTTCGTTGCCGTAGGCGCGATACCACTGACCAGAGTCGGTGTGATACTCGTACTCGAACTTTACGGAGATGCGATTGTCCATAAAGCTCCATAAGGTTTTCTTGAGGCGATAGTCCAGCTCGGTATTCCATTTGCGCGTTAGAAATTCACGGATTTGATCTCGGCCTTTGATGAACTCAGCGCGATTGCGCCATTCAGAATCAACGGTATACGCAAGGGCGACTTTTTCTGGGTTGCGACCATTCCAGGCATCTTCAGCCGCCTGGACTTTGGCGATCGCCGTTTCTAGCGTGAACGGAGGCAGCGGGGGCTTAATTTCTGCTGCGGAATGAACGGAAGAAGTTGCGGGCGTTGCAAGTTCGGGCATGGCGGTATCCTCTTAAATTTTTTAGGTGGAATGTGTTTAGACAGAATGTTATATAGAACGGTCTGTCTATAATAATTATGTAGACAGGTATGTCTATTGTCAACATCCAGATGTTAGGGGTTCATAGCTCTGTATGATGAAAATAGATGACATGATTTGCATAAACCGATGAGCATAACGCCCAGCTTACTCGCTCGCATTACTCAAACTCCCGGTCAATGTGGAGGGCGTCCGTGTATCCGAGGAATGCGGATTAGAGTAACAGATATTCTAGAGATGCTTGCTGAGAATGTCAGCGTTACTGAAATACTGACTGATTTTCCTGACCTAGAGCCAGCTGATATTCAGGCGTGTCTTCTCTTTGCAGCCAAACGCACTGACTTTCCTCGACTGACGGCATGAAGATTTGGATTGATGCCCAGCCGCACTCTCATTCCCAGTCTCGTGACTGGGAATTTTCCAGAGCCTCTGGCTCATGCAGTTTGGTTGAGGCAGCGCCTCGGATGGTCTTCCCAGTCAGAGACTGGGACGCAGGAAGCTGAAGGCGAAAAAGAAAAGCCCAGGACAACAGAGTCTCTGGGAAGAGTGGAATATTCCCTTTGATGACATTGAGAGAGTTGCGAAGCAATTTGTGTTGGCGAACTGCCTCAACCCTGACATTGCAGTTGCCCAATTTACGGACACGGCATGACTCTCGGTACCAGGTATAAGTCGCACATCGCCTAAAATTCCCAAGCGAGGCGGCAGCAGGCTAAGCTCGCCGCCGCCTCGCTTGGGAATTCTGGGTATTTTATTTTCACGCAAGTCCCTAAGCAAACCAAAGCAAAACAGAACAGAATAAAAGCAAATTCTATTACGATAGAGCCATGACTAATCAAACCATTGTGGTGTAGCCGTAGTTCTTCAACTAGAGGGCTAGTGATGATTAAAACCAGTAACCGTTCACTTAGCGTTGGTGAATTTATCGAACAGTACGGTGAACAAGACCAGTATGAACTCATTGACGGGGAGATCGTTGACTTGGAACCAACCGGATTACATGAGCAGGTCATTGCATTTCTAGCCCGCAAGTTCAATGTAGTAATTGACCACTTAGATTTACCCTACTTGATTCCCCATCGTTGTTTGATCCGTATATCAGATACAACTGCGTTCCGCCCTGATTTGATTGTGTTGGATCAAACTCAATTGGTTCATGAACCCCTCTGGCAACAGCAACCTGTGATCACTTCGAATGTAGCCATTAAGCTCATTGCAGAGGTTGTGAGCACCAATTGGCAAAATGACTATGCCCGAAAAGTCGAAGATTATGCTCTTCTAGGGGTACCAGACTACTGGATTGTTGATTACCTGGGTCTTGGTGGGCGGGAGTACATTGGTAGTCCTAAACAGCCTACCCTCACAATCTGTCAGCTCTTAAATGAGATGTACGAAAAACAATTGTTCTATCGCGCCGATGCTGTTTCATCTGTGACATTTCCAAACTTTAGTCTTGAGGTTGACAGAATCTTTTCGGCTGGACAAAGGTAAGGCATCGTGATTCCGCTGCATATTTGTGGGTTACATTGGTCTGGGGTGACGGGACGACAGTCGCCTGCGGCAAATTCTTGCTGAGCGTCCTGAACATCATGGACTAAGGTCGCGCGCTTTTGGGCACGAAGTCGATTGTTCAGAATACGAATGAGATCTTCTTGATCTTGCAGGG
>JAYKJC010000734.1:0-12109 GCA_035285885.1 Leptolyngbyaceae cyanobacterium
ACCACCAACAGATAAAACACTACCTGCTTGCGCTGCGTAAAACGCATTTGTGCCTACATTGTATGTACCCTTAACAACACCATCAACAAACATATACAGCGTTGAACCAGACCTAGTAACTGCGATGTGATGCCACTGCCCTGCTACAATACCGGGTGAGTTAACAATTATCGCCATTACGTCACTACCATTGGTGGCGTTATAAAGAAACCTAAGTTGACTGGTACTCTTGAAGATCAACCAAGATTGACGAGTGTTACTACCGTCATCCCATACCCCTAGAATACCGGGCGAAGAAACACCATCCCACACTGTGGGGTTTATCCATGCCTCTGCAGTGAAATCTCCCGAACCAAATAAGAAGTTATCGTTAATGGGGGTGGTTACAACATCTCCTGCCCCATCAACCGCTAAAGAATAAGCGCCATACTTAGCAGTCCCGTTGGCAATAGCATCTCCTACCGCAGTCCAAGTATTCCCTTTGACATCCGTAATCGTCGTGTCGCCGGTGTCGAAGTGCAGCAGGCTGACGACGTTGGCGAAGTAGGGGTCGGTGGGGGCGGCGGGGCCGGATGCTCCGCCGACCATGCGCGGTCTTGTCAGGGATGCGGGGCTGACTCCGAGGAACATATTAGTACAGGGCGATCATCTCTGCCGCAGTAGTTCCGGTACTCAGGACTTTATCCACCTGAACCGGAAGAATGCCAACAGGGACTGTTTTGAAGGTGATTGTCTGACCATCGGCCATACGAACAGCTACGTCACCAGTCGTACCAATGTAGATGGCTCTAGTGACAGGGATTACGGTGTCATCGTTTTTAGAGATAGCCACAGCACCATGAGCGGCAACAGTAGCATTAGCATCGCGGAATGCGGCCATAGAAGTCTTCTCCGATAGGGGGGGAAATGAATCCGGGGCGCTATGGCCCCGGTTGTGTTACGAGGTCAGGGACTCGCCAGAACCCGGAACAACGTAGTCGATACGGATGAAACCAAGTGCTCCAGTAGTTTCGCCAGAATCGCCAGCAGCATACGTCGAGATGACTTTCTTATCGGCAGTCAGCTTTGTACCAGCAATAACATCTGCACCAGCTTTGGTAGTAACACCATGAACACCAGCATCAGCAGTCGATACGTTGAACGCATTTACAAAAGCGCCAGCAGTACCAGTGTAACCAAGAGAAATGGTAGCAGTAGTGCCAGCACAAGCACCGGACAGGGTGACGATAGCATCGATCACAATAGCATCTTTCGGGAGAGCACCGACTTCTGTGCCATTATCCGTTCGAGCAATCGGGAAGACTTTCGTCAACACTGCCTTGGGCTTGGGTGTATAAATTCCAATAGGCATATTATGAACCTCCGAGTAAACTCAGGTAGGGCTTATTGACATTGCCTACCTGACTGTTAGTGTTTAGGCACCAGCCGAGCCGTAGACACCACGGGGATCGGTCCAGCCGAATGCATAACGAGCCGTAGCCTTGAACTTGGCGTTCTCGGTGTCGAAATCGTTATCCATCTCGAAGGCATCGCCACGACGCTCGAAGTACTTCAGACCATCGTTGACATCGGTCAGCAGGAACCAAGCATCTGCATCGGTCAGGTAGTGGTTCACGACAACTTCCGGAATCACACCCTTCGTCTTCAGAACGTTCGGATCGTTCAGATCGGTGCCAGTACGACCTTCGGCTTCGAGGATACGCATGGCTTCGAACTGGTTGGCCGAAGCGATAACCAGCTTCTTCGGTTTGGCAGCGATCAGCAGACCACGGTCATCGGTGAAGGCGTAGATGTCGATAGCAGCCTGTTCCAGAGCAGCTTCGCTCATGTCAGCAGGGGTAGCCAGTTCGTTCGACCACGTACCACCAGCAACGTTCGGGTGATCGGTAGCGATCATCTCTTTGCCGTCACCACCAACATAGGAAGCGTTGAAAGCGCGGTTGAAGATGTTAGCACCAACGATCTCCTTGGTTTGACGCATCGAACGGGCAAGACCTTTGGCCTTACGCTGACCAACTACATCGTACTGGTCGTCTTCGAACATCTCACGAGTAATGACGAAACCCAGAGCATACACGACATGGTTGTAGCGAGTCGTGAAGCCTTGACGCTCATCATCATACTCAATGGCACCACCTTCGGGCTTGACCTTAGCCAGACCGAAACCGGACAGACCAACATCCTCCTCGTAGGCTTTCTTGGAGCTATTCTTTTCGAACAGCTTGTCCCACTCGGTCGAGTACTCGTTGTACGACTTACCGTACCAAGCATTTACACCGGGCCACAGAGCCTTGGCAAAACTAGTAGTATTGATAACACCCATTATTATTCTCCTTGGTTGTCAGTGATTGTTATTAGGACGCAGCTTTCGGGAAAGCGTAGTCATCGAACTTGACGAGGACGCGACCAAAGGCGGCAGTGTAGTCGTTCTTGGGATCACGAACGAACTCGACAATCTGAACGTCCATGTCGGTAACATCGTCACCATCGATCTCTTGAGCAGAACGGCCAGTAGTAGCCGAACCAGCCGTGTAGACCAGACCATAGCCCTGACCAATGGTCGGAGTGGTCGGAGTACCATCGAACTGAGCTTCGAAGAGGACATCGTTAACCGGAACGTAATAGCACACCCACTCCGTATGAGTCGAAGCCGAATCATCGTAGTACTGCGGAGTGTTCAGGTTAGCGGGGTTGAACATACCAAGGGGGTTGCCATCAGCACCAACTTTGCCGAAACCAACAGCCACACCAACAATCACATCGGCATGAGCGGTAGAGGCAGCAGCAAGGCCAGACGACAGCTTGATTGCATCACCAACAAAAATATCAGCACCATCGGCAACACCAACGGTACGGATCATAGCGGTCCACGGAGCACCGCTGAAAGTTTTAACGGGGGTAAAACCGTTAGGACGATCTACGTTAGCCATTTAGTAGGCTCCTTTCATAGAGGTTGAAAATTGCTCCAACGCAATACGAAGGAGCCTAGTGGTGTCATCGACCTGAGTTGATCTCCAACTTACCATAGTGACCTTCTTTGGCCTGTTTAACCATTGCACCTTCGGTCTGATTCACGATGGCTTGTTTATCAGCAGCATCCTCTTCGTACCACTCTTTCTTGATACGCATCAGAACACCTTTGATACCACCGCCAACCGAGGCTGCAACAACAGAACCTTCTTGCGTTGGGTTGTTGATACGACGCTCTCCGATCCGTACAGTAGGATCTGTAACAACTTCGTACCCACGTTCTTGCATCATTGCCACACGATCACCAGTGTCGTTGACAATACGGTATTGGTAGTTCGGATCTTTTCCGGAGACATTCAGCACGTTGCGAACGCCATTGATCTTCGCCCGAGTCGGACGCTTATTGGTAGATTCATTAATCTTCATGTCTATTCCTTTCTATTAGGACAAGCCTTTGACTTTCTTTAGGTCAGCAATGTACTGCTCTTTGGACATAATCCCTTGACGAACAAAGGTCTTCATTACCCTTTCTTCTTCTTCCGAAAGACGGAAGGAATCTGCCTTAGCAGGAGCACCGCTGTTTCCGCTACCCTCGACTGCCGGGGTTTTGTTACCATTTCCTTTGAACTTCTCGGGGTAAGCCTTCATTACCCGTTGGCGAACAAGTTCGTACAGTTCCTGTTCAGCAATGTTCCCACCTGCACGTTGGAAAGCACCAACACCGATTTCGTCTGCAAAAGACCGGAGTTCCGGATCTTTGAGATACCACGGGTTTTGCTGAACCCATGATGTGAATACGGGGGTAGGACCACTCTGCTTCTGTTGCTGGACTTTTTCAGCCTCTTGTTGCCGTTCTTGCTTGAGAATATCAATTGCATCGTCAACTTGGAGCAATTTGTCTGCATCACCTTCCTCAAGGGCAGTTTTCTTCTGCTGCTTGAGATATTCCAAAGCACGGGTATATTCCGTTTCCTTTACTTTCTGATGGTGGTCAGTCAGTGCAGAGATTGCCTTTTTCAGTTCCTTGATCTCTGAGCTTTGATTCGAGATTTTGTGAAAAAGTTCCCCACGACGGACAAACTCTTTAGCATCAGTCCAGTCATCAGGATCGCCATCCCACTCTTCAAGAGGCACCCAACCAGATGCACGAGCTTGAGACTCCCATTTGGTCGATTGTGCGGGTTTCTCTCCCTCGATCTTGACACCTTCGTTCGTAGAAGCATCAACTGCTTCCTGATTCCCCAGAACTCCACCGGATTCTTCCAAGTCTTTTTGGACTTCTTGTTCAGCCATTGTCACTCTCCTGTGATTTTACAAATACAGTCTTGATCGTTCAGGATCAGGTATTTTACGCCACCCTTGGTAATCTCTTTGCCAGAGTACTTAGCGAAACTGATCTTGTCACCTGCTTTCAGAATATCTGGACCTCTTCCGTAATCTTTGAAAGCTGTCGGACCAACTGAAATAACTGTACCAAACTCAACTGCCTTCTCCTCTCGCTTGTCTAGCTGGATTGCAATACCTGCAGCCCTAGCCCTACGAAGCACTTCATCGGTTTCCTCTACCAGTTCTGGTTTAATCAGAACCGTATGAAGCAACAGTTCGATACCTACATCAGTCTTCATAGGTAATCTCCTGAAGCTCCGAGAAACCTCGAATCATCCCTACCAAGTACCGATCTGCTACCGGATCATCTCCTGCGGTTGCTCCAAGAACATCCTTTGCGTCTTGGATTCGCTGATCGAGAATAGCGAATACGGCTTGTGTGACATGATTCTGCTTCCAGTCGAGAAACTCTTCCTTGCTTACTTCCATGCTTATGGCTCCTTTCTGTGGATTAAACTAATATTGGTACGGATTGTATCACATTATTTCAATCTTTGTCAACCCCCTCTTGTTGCTGCTTCATGTTTTGCTTATGTTTGGCTGCTGTAGCCTGAAGGTTCATGTCGTTCTTGGCTTGATCCATCTGTAGTTTCTGACCTGCTTGACGAATAGCTGCTTCAGCCTTTTGCTTGTCAACCTGCAGTTGAAGACCAGCTTTCTGAGCTTCCAGTTGCAATCGGATCTTCTCCATCTCCAGCTTGGCCTGCTCAACCTGAAGCTGGATTCGTGCCTTCTGCTCTTCGATCTGCAGTTCCATCTGCATCATTTGCTGCTTCATCTGAGCTTCCTGCTGTTTCATCTGCATCTCCATCTGCATCTTCTGGACTTCAGGAGGTGGGGCAGCATTCGGGTCCTGCTTCTTCATTAGTTGCTCGATGTCCTCAATCGAGTTGGCTTCGAGGAACCGAAGCGTACCGGCCATCGGGTCAACTGTACCCATCTGCATAGCCTGAATCACAGCCTGAGCCTTTTGCTGCTTCATACTGTCAGTCTGGGCTTGGGGGTCAGCAGCGGGGACAATATCGTTGTCTGGGCCTTCGTAGTCTTGAGCAGACGCCGGGTTATCTAGGACATCTTGGTAGTTCTGGGGGTCAATGTACAGCTTGTTCAGGCGGTACAGCTTGCGGAACTCCGAGGTAAGGCTGCGATAAACCCGTTTGAAGATCGAAGTGAAGACCTTCATACCCTGCTCAATAGTAGCCTGAGTCGTGGTAGCTGGAGTGTTCTGTCCGGGCATCTTGCCTACAAAGATTTCTGCGACTGAAGCAAGTTCCTTGGTCGACTGAACAATCATACCTAGCAACTGGAACAGGACCGAACTCGGCTCACGAGTCGGCAACGGGAAGATGCCTTTCTTCAGGTCATCCCCGGTGGCATTGACTGCCTTCCACTCACCCGGTTGGAATCGGCTATCGCCCATCTTAAGTCGCATACCCTTGCTGATGAAACCAGCTTGCAGGTTAGACAGGCTGCCAGCATCGATCAGTTGATTGACAATCGTGTTGGCCGATTCGTTCAAAGCACCCAGAAGGATACCAAATCCAAGATCGTAAAAGCCCCCATCAGGATTAGGTATAAATCCGTATTTGGTAAAGTACTCTGTTGGTGCAATTTTGATGATTTTTCCGTCTTCATTGGTCTTTACATCCTGCAAAGAGAAGCGAGGTGCAATCCGGAACACCTTCTTGGACTTGTACTCGAAGGTCACGACATACGGTTCACGGTAACCGTCTTTGTCCAGATCTAACCATGTATGTTGTTCAAGGAACAAGTACGGAGTAGTCACGTCATCATCTTCCGGCACGGTCATACTACGATTGGTGGCTGCATTGGCCGTAGGAAGCTCAGAAGAGTCCGGATCGTCCAACTTGACATCTAGGTACAGGCCAGCGTTGATACGCTCTTGTACGTCATTTTTGGTCAGGTACAGACGCTGTGTCTTGCGGTGTGCCTTCTCGATGCTGGAACGGGTCCAGTAGTTGACCACCAGATCTCGGGGAAGCACCAACTTGGAGCAATTCTTCTCGTCAATGGGATCCCAGTACGTCTTGCGGAACACAGTACCTGCAATACTGAGGATCATAAGCAGACGGTCGGTATCTTCTTCCCAATCGTCCATCTCTTCCATGACCTGATAACTCATATGGCTACCTATCCGACCTGCACGGGCAGCTTTCATCCCTTGGGGATCTGAACCAATGATCCGGCACTTGACAGGTTTGCCGTCAGATGGAACAATAATCGGGTAGGCACGGGCTGCAAACTGCATGGCAGCGGTTGAAAGAAGGGGGTACTTGACGTTGGAGGCATTCTGCCACGGGAACGTCTTGTCTTCCCGGACCTGAATAGCCAGCTTAGTCCACTCTTCCAGATCCTGCTCCCACTTGGAGCGGGACGATACATCTGCCTCATAGCCTTTGTGACATTCATCGGCAATGTCAAGCAGATCCTTTTCGTCAAGTTCCTTGGCTACGTTGATTTCTTCTACAATTTGATTGATTTCCATGCTAGTATCCTGTAATATTGCTGCGACCCTTGCTGCTGAGTTCAGATTCCTCTGCGTCCTCATCGTAAATATCTTCCTCGATCTCCTCTTTTGACCGTCCTTCAACCATCTTGTCAAGGAGAATACCAAGGTAACTCAGGGCATCCACTTGGTCATCGTGTCTGGCTCGGGGAAACGTGAGTAGTTCCTCTTCCAGATCCGGATACCAATCGGCTCCTTTGTCAAACTTTACACCACCTGCCCTCATTCTGGCTTGGATTGACCGTGCTCGGCTCACCTTATCTGTCTTGTGAGGCTTAAGCATCATTACGTTCATGTAGATACCGGACTCCACCATAGCCCTGTTCAGAAAGGGGCCAATAGCCTTGGATACCTGCATCTCCTCAATACCAAACCCTTCAGGGTCGTAAATCTTCTGTAATTGTAGCATAGTTTCTACAATTGTCAAGCCATCCATACGATCCCGTATCACATTCTTCACCTGAATAATACCGTCATGGTCCATCCCGCCTACCATGAACACTGTGTAGTCAGCCCGATCTTTGTCGGAAATAGCGAAGTCACCTGAGATATAGTATTTCAGTTCCTTGTCCCGATCCTCTGAGGTCAGACTGTGGAGATCAGTCTTCTTGAAGAACTTGATGGAGTCGTCAACTGGGTCGCACAAGTACTCACAAGCATACACCTCTGGTATGCCTTGTGCAATAAAGTCGTCACGAAGTTCCTTGAAACCCTTTATAGTCTTCCTCTCAGGCCACAGTAATTTCGTCCAGTCTCTACTGTGTGCACGATACTTCACTGTAACCCATGCTCCAACCTTCTTTTTACTAGACACTTTTAAGTCCGTTACTATAGTGTTGTTGGACGACTCTTTTGGCATTAACGACTCAAGTGGGTCCGATTGATGCATTGGTGTTCCTACGAATCGGATTATACCGTGTTCAGCACGGCAAGGAATCAACGACCCATACATCCACTTACGTAACTTCTCTCTCCGATCCTTATTGGCGACTAACTCTGTTTCCATAAGGTCGTCGATCACAATTAGGTCAGGTCGAGTGCCGTCAAACATAAGACCACGAAGTTTTTGTTCTGCACCTTTTGCAATAATCCTGAACCTGTCACCATCAAGGAACTTCCCAATCACGTCTGTCTCTGTGTCTTTCTCTAGTATGAGTCCCTTATCTTCTGTTGTAGGTAGTCCGAACAACTGCTGAAGTTCTTTAGAACTGTAGAGAATATGTTTGATCTGCCCTAAGAACAAGGATGCCTGACCCTCTGTATCGGCTACTAGTAACACAAACCTACGATTTCTGAAGAGTATTGCAGCTAAGGTATATATAATCGTAATAACTGTACTCTTAGCATGGGAACGTGGTGCTGCAATAGCAACAAACGGCTCATCTGAGCAACACATTTCAAGCCACTCTCTATGAAACCACCCAAACTCACTAGCATTATCCATGAACTGCATAAGAGTAGATGTTGCCATACCTTCGATCAGTTCAGCGGTTAATTGTATCTGCGGTTTCTTAGTCTGCAAAACAATCACTCCATTTATATTGATCCATCGTGTAATTCATCTTCTTGTAGTTCAGTGTAGCCGGGATGATTTGAAGGTTGTCTTCTGTATGCAGTCCACATGCATTACGATGTTGTAGGGGTACGATGTGATCTACATGCCATTCAATACCTGTCAGATTTGTTCGCAAATTTGCTAACTCGTAAGCCTCTTGAACAAAGAATTCGTTTTGCCACATTGGAGTAGCATTCTTCTTTACTGCCCTTCGTTTAGCGCATTGTGCTGCCATCCAACCGGGGTTGAGTTGCCTGTACCGTTTAGTTGAGTTGTATTGCTTTTCGTAGAAGTCTTCTGACAGTTTCTTCTTTTCGTAATATTCTCTCGCCTTTGTTGGATTAGCTGCATAGAATTTACGGACCCTTTCTCTTGACTTTGTTCCGTCAGGGTCTGTAGATCGTTTCTTAGCGTTGTCACAACTTTTACAACTTCCACTACGGCCATCCTTGTTTCTTTTGACCTGAGTGAAATCTTCTAGGAGTTTTACAACCCCACAAGTTTTGCAAGTTTTCGTTGTCAAGCCATCTTCCCGTTGGATTTGCGTTTGAAGCTGCGATTCTTGGACGGACTGACTGCAAACAGGTTGGACAGGCCATTATCACCACCTTTGCTGATCGGCTTACGGTGATCGATGTCCTTGCCCTTGATTGCAGCTTGGCCTTTGGCTTTGGCTACCAGCCTACGGGCTTTGTTGCGGTTGGAGCGGTTCTTCTTCTGTTCGTCCCTAGCGTGGTACTTATTGTATTCGGTTTTGTAGTCGCGTTTTCCGCCTTTCATGTACGGCATAGTCATTATTCTCCGGGTGGTAGTTGTTCGTACTCTGCATCGACAATATCTTTCACAACCATTGGCTTGGCCTTGTTGCCTACGAACGCTGCAAAGGCTGAAGCTAGTTCCTGCAGTTTGGCATTCGTGGCATCCTTGTCGTGCATCTGGTGTTCAGTCGGTTGGTTGTTCAGTTCGAGCCTCTGCTTGCCAAGGTTGGCTGTAATGGCATTCAGAACCTGAGCTTTGACCGGAACCCGGACTAGCTCACCCGACTGTGGATCATACTGGAAGTCTCCCTCCTCGATCCGATCCCCGATCTTCCTCAGAGCCTTTTCCAGCAGTTCGCTGACCTTTGTCGCTATCTTGAGGTCTTCTTCACCTTTGATGGCTCGTGTGTATTCGTCCCACCAAGCCGACTTCTTCCAGTACTTGAGTGTGATGTACGGGATGTTTAGCTGGTGCTCTACCTCTTTCATGTTCCCGGTCTTCAGGAACATCTCAACTGCTGCATACTTGACTTCGTTGGACCAGTGCTTGTTGCGGTCATGCTTGCCACGCTTGGTTACTGCCATCTTGCGTTGAGCAGTCCGTTCAGACTCCCGGTCCCGGATCAGGGGCTTGTCTAGTGCCATCGTTCGGTTCTCCCAAAAATTAACTAATGCGGAATTGTATCATATAAAGTTATCCATTGTCAATAGGGGGTTGACAAACTTGATCAGGTGTACTACAATACGGGTGTCGGTGGCACATGGCGGGTAAATCCTAGATGTGGCGTGTGCTGTCGTGACTGTAGTCCGTACCAGAGAACCATACATAACGGACAGCGTGGGCGAATCTCTAGAGCGCGTATGGGGTCATTGTAGCAGGTACATCCAGAACCTGAGAAACTCTGGACGGTTAGGTGGCGAGGAATACGCAATGGCAGGTAGCTTCTGTTATCCGTAAGAACCCAAAGTCCCGTAGAGTACCTGTTAGGTGGTCGATAGTCGATGAGATAGGCTCAGTGGCTCCATACCGTAACACAGACGGGTGGGACTGGCTTAAAGCTGATATTGGATTGGGTTCCAAGAACTTCGGCTTGCTAGTTCTCCACCCGTAAGAGAGAGTACCTTGACAGATACTAGAGAGTCTGCTACAATCTACTAATAGTATACTACTAGTAATAGTATACAGTAACCTATAATAAAGTATACTGTTATTATAGTATACATAACTATAGTTACATAACTACTACATCCCCAGTATCTTCCTAGAGAGGTCTGGGGATTTTCTTTGGTAACTACCCCTACCCTTGTTTAAAAAATTCCCAGAATTTTGTCAAGGTGGGTCTCTCTCCAAAAGTGTCCCGGAGATTTTCCCCCCTACCCCCGGCCTCTCCTTTAATTCCCTAGCAGGGGGCAGGGATATTTATATTAGTATCCCCTTATATAGTCTATAACTATGGGCTTTGGCTTGGCAATAGCTTGGTGTCCGAGCGTACACTTCCATACGGGGGCGTATGGTGGTCAGGAGGGGGTTCTCCCCCCGTAGTATTTTCAATGACTTGCTTGTAGTTATTTCCACTACAAGCCTAATCCATCATGCACCATTGTTGTGCATACTTATCCACAGGTTTTCCACAGGCATATGGCACGATCCTTGCCTTAGCACGATCCATGCCATGTCTCGATCCGCCTCACCTACCTATTGCGAATGATTCTCAGGCTCATGTTGCAGTGCAGCGGCAATCTTTGCCGGTTATGCGGCAACATTTGCCGGTATTGCCGGTAATCTTTGCCGGTGTCCGAACGTACTCTATACCTAAGTCTCTGATTTTATTGGTCTATCATGTCTGGCATGGCTCCTGCTATATAGATACTGCCCCCGGCGCATTGTCGGCGTGGTAGGCCAGCCCACCTTAATGGGCATTAAGGCAAATAGACATGACAACCATTCGTGACGTAGTAACCAATGCAGCCGCTATTTTTTCTTGGGAGAAAGAAGCCGCTAAAGCAACGAACGAACAGCGCAAGGAATACTATGGGCTATTGTTCGATGCTATGCGGGAGAATGCTGACATATCGGAAGGCGATATGGTCAATGCGACTAACCTTCTCGGCGTAGAACTTACTGCCCGCAAGTTTAAGAGAGAGTCCATCTACACTCGCCGATCCGAGTTCCGCCGCATCTGGGAGAATATCGGGCTTGTGGATTCAGAAACGGCTAGTTGGCAAGGTGCATTGAAGGACATTCGCAATGCTACTGTACCCGAATCCGTCCGTATGCTTGACGCAATGGCGGCATTGCAGGAAAAGATCGAAGCAATGCAGAAACAGCTCGCCGAAACCTACGAGCAATGGCAAGCACTCGATCCTACTGTTGCTACCACTATCGTATTCAGTGACGAGCACGAAGAGCAACGCAAGGCGGCATAATGTCCAAAGCCCCCCATATCCCGCAATGGTCAGTGACTAATCGGGTGGGGGTGGGTTTTAAATCCAAGCCCAAGCCCCCACCAAAGCCCCTGCCCGTTAA
The DNA here is from genome assembly GCA_035285885.1 of Leptolyngbyaceae cyanobacterium. Taxonomy (GTDB): domain Bacteria; phylum Cyanobacteriota; class Cyanobacteriia; order CAKZMO01; family CAKZMO01; genus JBCCWF01. The sequence goes on from JAYKJC010000734.1 coordinate 11,724, forward strand.
TCTGCCATCCGTCAAGATTGTTCGGACTAGGACAAACAAAGCCCGACTAATCCGAGTACCTTAATAGCCATTAAGATTCCACAGCCAGCCCTAATCCGGCTGGCTTTTTTTCGTCCGTTACTTGGAGCCATACCATGCAAGCCACTATTGCCGCTGTTGCAGGATACAACCCTGCCAAGCCCCGATTCATTAAACGTGCAGCGCCCCTGTGTTGGATTCGTAAGGATAACAAACTGATTGTAATCTTCAAAAGGTCTATCACGAAAGGGGCAGCGCAAAATGCGTAACTGGCACAGGATGCACCAAAACAGTGCAAAGACATGGGGGCTGTACGAAATTGTTGCAGCCGTTACCTACTTCAGTGGATTACTCGCTGTAATACTAAC
>JAYKJC010000735.1:0-2541 GCA_035285885.1 Leptolyngbyaceae cyanobacterium
TCTGAGTTAGGCACTCATCTAGATGTCCCGGAATAAAAGCACATAGCAACGATCATCGGTGTACCGTAGCGACTGGACAAAACCCCAGCAATTCTCATTTTGAAAAACTTCGCGCCCTATCGGCGCTCAATTGTATCGGTTCAGGGAGCAAAGCGGCCGCTTGCGGCGACCGTTTTGCTCCCTGAATTCCCATAATGAGAATTGCTGTACTAACAGTCAAATCGCGCAGTTCTCAGAGCATCAAGTATCAATTTCTCAAAGCACGCTCTTAAAGCATGAAGTCAGCTTTCACTTTCTGCCTTCTGCCTTCTGCCTTCTGCCTTCTACCTTTCCGTCTTAGCTGTCAGGCTCAATGGTGCTGAGCAAGCCATGCGCTTTCAGAGTTTCGCTATAAAACTCTGCATGCTCTTGAGCACAGGTGATGACCAGTGCGAATCCTTGAGTGTGAGCCTGCATCATAATATCGACAGCTTGAGGCTGAGTCAGACTCGACACGGTCTTCAGCAACACCTGAACCACGTACTCCATCGAGTTGTAATCGTCATTATGGAGAAGGACTCGGTACTTGGGTGCGTGTTTTCGAACTGTCGAACGCTTCTCAATAGTTTCAACAGCCACAGCGATAAACCTCCAATCTGTATTGTTCGAGTGCAACAACTGAATCCGTCAAGATTCTACTATCTGTATTCTAGTGATAGCCGTTGTCGAAAGATGTCTTCAATCACAGCTATCCAATTTTGCAGATCGTTTTCGTTTTCTTATGAACGACCACGTACATTTACTTAGACGCTATCTCTAAGAATATACCGGATGATTAAGTTTTGTAAAATTCTAGATATCGGTGGTGCCCCTGTGGTTCCCTCCGTTGTTTGACCTTCACCAACCTGTTGTTCATGTCCAAACCAGAGTTGCAAGCTTCTTCAATCTTATGTCTTGACGATCGTCAAACCCGCCTTTATGTTGAACTCATCCAGGTGTTGCCTGATTCTAACGAATTGTCCCGACCCATGGCATGGTTACGGCCTTTTGCCATTCAGGTTGACAGGGCTGCGGTTCCAGAGGAGCTGAAGCCCTTGGGCGATCGCCATCCTGAGCAAGATGCAATCATCTTTGATGCACGCAACACGTCGGATCTGATTTGGCCGATTCATTTCTTTCGACCTGGGCTTGATACAGAAGTCATCAGCGTTCTGGCGATGCTGCCTAGTTCTTCGGGACTCGTTACCGTTCCACCGGATAAACATCACGCCGCTCGACGGATTTTAAATCAATTCCTTCGGCAGATTTGGCGGGATCATCCAGACGATTTCCCTTCATCGGGCGGGCGATCGCCCTTCCCGGATTAAATTTGCGGTTTGATGGGAAATGGGTTGATTTTTCCCGTCGCGGAGGGGCGAAGCATCTGGCAATAGGTCTCGTTCATATCCGAAAAATATGGGCCAGATGCTTCGCCCCTACCGGGATATGAAATGGCGGGATATGAAATGGCGAGGATACGAAATGGCGGGACGTGAATGACGAATATTGAAATGACGGATCAATGGCGGGTGGTTATTGGCTGAGGGCTCGGAGGAATTGCTGCAATTCTGCCAACACGCCCTTGCGCTTAGCGGGTTTGGAACTGCTTGAGGTGCTGTCTGGACTCTCCTCGGCGTCTTCGCCCATCATGGCCTGATCCAACTGTTCGCCGGAGGGACGAGATGGAAAGTCGGTTAATTTTTCGTAGCCCTCTTCTTTCTCGAGCCAGAGCTGCCACGGAGATGGGTAGCAACGAAATAACGCGGCTCCTTCGATCGCCCGAATGTAGTAACACGAATCGAAGGTGTTGAGGAAGCGCTCTCGCAGTTGGCGTCCGGCATAGCCGATGCCGATGGTGGCTACGTCCTCCATGTGGGGATTTAAGAACACGGTGGTGCGATCGCCAATTTGATCGCAAAGGGCTTCAACGTCCTGGACTTCGACAGACGAGGGTTCGACAAACAAGAACACGGTTTCGTCGGGCTGAATGGCGGCCTTGAGATCCTTGATGCCACGTATCTCGTAGGGTTTCTCACCCCAGTCCCGGCGGGCAAGGGCGGCGGCTCCCGCATCAGGGAAATAGACCCGCAGGCGTTGGTCGTCCAATTCTTCAAGGACGGGAAGAAACTGTTCGGCGACGGGCATGATTTTGAGTTCAGGGATCACAAGCTCGACTTGAAGGCGTCTCATGCCATCATTTATCGCAGCTAAGGTTGCCTGCTGGGCTTGGGCGATCGCCTCTTCTAATGTGGTTGGAATCTGATTCATCTGATCCCCATAGGTATGGAAAAACGGTTATGGACAATACGTATCTGGTTGCTCGATCCATCATAAAGAACGAGGGTCCCTGCGACAAAATGATCGGGATCGACGCATTCACCGAGTTTTGTGAGCCAACGGTAAACACATATAGTGTTCCTAAATGATTTGTGAAATGAAATGTGAGAGGTGGGGCGGGCGCAGCCCGCCCCCCCACTCACATTTCATTTTGGATTGCTATAAGATCACGGTTCGCTCCAGGTG
>JAYKJC010000736.1:0-3488 GCA_035285885.1 Leptolyngbyaceae cyanobacterium
TCCCAACACGTTATAGGCTCGGAGGATGGGAATGAGCGTCATTTGTAGGGGAACCACCAGCAACCCCACCACCATCATGAACAGAATCTGGCGTCCCGGAAACGACATCCAGGAAAAAGCGTAGGCGGCATAGGCGGCGATCGCAATGGGAATCACCGTCGCGGGAATGGCGATCGCCAAGCTGTTCAAAAACGCCTGACCCATGCCTTCTGCCGTGAGCACCGACTCGTAGTTCTGTAAGGCAAATTGGGTGAAGTCAAAGGGGTGCTGAAACACTGTCCACCATCCTGTTTGGAGAATGTCGTCTCGGCGGCGCACAGAACTGATCAGCAGTCCAACCGTAGGCAACGTCCACACAAAGGCAATGGCCAAAATGGTGATGTGAACGGGCGTCTTGGCCAGAAACTCCTGAATGTTCTGCATGCGGCGCTGGTGCGATCGCCGTTCTCGTTGGGGTTTGGGGAGGAGGGTTTGGCTGCTCATCGAATGGACTCCTGCTGACGAAATCGACGGATATTACTGATCATCACGGGAATCACCGCCAGGAGGAGAATAACGGCGATCGCGCTACCGTGACCAAAATTGCGAAAGTTGAACATTTCCTTGATCATGCGACTGGCGACGACCTCCGTGCCCTGATTGCCTGCGGTCATGACAAACACAATATCAAACACCTTCAGCACCAGAATCACAACGGTCGTGGCGACCACGAGAATGGTCGAGCTAATCATCGGAATCGTGATCCGCCAGAAAATCTGAAACTCATTGGCTCCATCAATCCGAGCCGCCTCAATCACATCGTTGGGAATGCCCTTGACTGCTGCGGACAGCAACACCATGCAAAATCCCGTTTGCAGCCAAATCATGATGGCAATCAGCGCAAAGTTGTTAATCGACCGCTCCACCAGCCATCCCACAGGTTCATAGCCCAGACTCGTCACCACAGCGTTCAGCAACCCCAACTGCTCGCTGCCTGCGGGCCGAAAGGCATACATAAACCGCCAGATGACGCTCGCCCCCACAAACGAAATCGCCATCGGCAGAAAAATCAGCGACTTGACGATGGGTTCATAGCGCACCTTATCCATCAGCACCGCAAGAATCAGGCCGACCCCCACGCTAACCCCCGTGACCAGCACCAGCCACAGAATGTTGTTGCGGAAGGCGATCAGCATGTCCTTATTGGTGAAGGCATAGATATAGTTATCTAGCCCAACAAAATTTTGCGATCGCGCATCCAAAAAGCTGAGGTAAATCGTATTCAGCGTCGGTAAGACGAGATAGATCATGAGAACGGCGATCGCCGGGCCAATGTAAACCCAGGGAAGAAGGCGCGATCGCCATTTTTGCGGAGCAAAGTTAACTGCATAATTTGCCAGGTAAAACAGGCCAATCACCCCGCCCGATCCCAGCACCACCGCGATAATGACGCCAATAATTTTTCCAAGAACTGACTCTTGCATGACGAACAAGTTGATGAGTTCAACACAGACTTAGACACACCCTCACGATGTGTCTGACCATAGTGTAAGGCATGCTGGCATGGGCGTGAGGCACTGTGACTCGCTGTCGGAACTGTAGAGTGGGCGATCGCCAAATATCCACGGTGGTTAATTCAGGATAAGGAGGATTGCTTTGCTCAGTGTAAAAATGGAAACTTCGTCACGCCGAATGTGCGCGATGAGAATCTGTGGAGCAGTAGCAAGGCATTGTATCCATAATGATGGTAAGAATAGGGCGGGACAGCAGAAGAGTAGATTAACCGGAGTGTTGTTTTCTCAATTCATGCTCTTGGCTTAGATTAGAACCCAACATCGAAGGCATTAATGTTTTGAGTTAACCCAATAGAACTGCCCTTGAAGAACAAATCAGAGTCATAGATGACCGATGTCGATGATATACGGTTAAAGGCGAAGACATCACTACTTGTCCCTGCAATGCCAGGAACATCAAAGCTACCTGATGTGGACAATAAGTCTTGCCCTAATGCACTGATGGAGAATTCATTGATGTTTTCTGATTTCGCAGCTAAACTAACGCGACTACCATCCAGATACATTGACCAACTGCCGCGAGCATCATCACCCAGGCTATCTGGCAACAGTCGAATTAGATCTGTGGCTCGTCCAACTCCAGGGACACTGTATGAGTCAATTGCGGAAATTACTAAAGTTCCGTCGGGCAAACGAGTTAACGCATTGATATCTTCACAGCTTTGGGTTAGGCCGACGGAGCTCTCATCAACCTCCAGAGTGCGATCGCCCCTCATCCCAACGAAACACCAGCACTACTTTTCTGCCAAAAAACACGCCATCGAATCATCCATCGCCTCAATCCAGGGGGTGTGGTGAATGGTTCCCTTGGTGCCCGTGCAGGGTGATGGGAACGCCTTATCCCGATAGCCGAGGATGCTGTGCTCCTTATCATGTTCCCAGGCTTTGAATAGGTCAGCCACCATGTCCCAGTCGCAGGGGGCATAGTCCACATGCTCCACCAAGTCCTTGATGTAGTCCGTCTGGAAGTCAATTTGCTCAAAGGCATCGGCGAGGCTTTCCTCCCGTTGTTGCCAGGTGGTGATGTCAGTGGCGATCGCCTCTTCTGACGGTAACTCAATTCTGCCCAGCACCACATCCCGCGCATAAAATGCCTGCACATCAAACATGGAGAAGGTGTAGAACTGGTCTTGCATCCCCAAATACATCAGCTTGGGATTGTTCTGCCAGAAAATGCCCTTATAGAGCGAACCGGGGTACATGCGGTTCTTGGTTTTCAGCCGCAGGCTATCCTCCAGGAAGGGAAAGTGATGTTGATAGCCCACACAGAGAACGATGGCATCCACATCCTTACTCGTGCCATCTTTGAAGTGAGCCGTCTTTCCCTCCAGCTTCAGCAGCAGGGGCACTTCCTCGATGCCTTCTGGCCAGTGGAAGCCCATGGGCGCAGTGCGATAGCTGATGGTGACGGACTTCGCACCGTACTTGTAGGACTGTAGAGCGATATCCTCGGCGGAGTAGCTGCCCCCGACGACGAGTAAGTTCTGGCCTTCAAATTCTCTTGCTTCTCGAAAATCATGGCTGTGGAGCACTCGACCCGGAAAGCGATCGATCCCCTCAAAGGTAGGTACGCTCGGCACGGAGAAGTGTCCGGTACTAACGATGACTGCATCAAATTCTTCTGTCCGCTCTTGATCCGCTTTCAGGTCTTTTATTCGTACGTTGAAGGTCTGGCTGTCCTCCAGATACTCCACGTAACGAACGGGAGTGCTGAACTGGATGTAGCGGTTCAGGTTTTCCTTCTTGGCGCGACCCACGATGTAGTCGTAGAGAACTTCGCGGGGAGGAAAAGACGGAATCGGCTTGCCAAAGTGGTCGTCAAAGGTGTAGTCAGCAAATTCCAGGCATTCCTTCGGGCCATTCGACCAGAGATAGCGATACATGCTGCCGTGGACAGGTTCCCCGTGTTCATCGAGTCCTGTGCGCCAGGTGTAG
>JAYKJC010000737.1:0-3211 GCA_035285885.1 Leptolyngbyaceae cyanobacterium
CCCCATCGGCACTGGGGAGGCGAGGAGATTTTTGTTCTCGATGGGGTGTTTGAAGATGAGCAAGGCCGATATCCGAAAGGAACCTGGCTTCGGAATCCGCCCGGCAGCGTTCACAGCCCATTCAGCACTGAAGGCTGTGTGATTTATGTGAAAACCGGACACCTCGATGCAGTGAGGGCCGAGGCTTAAGGATGCGCGGGCTCAGCCCGCGCATCCTTACTTCATTAAGGGTTAGGTGCATGCGCAGTCGCAATACAGTATCGACGTTTTATGGATGGGGAGTTGAACGATAAATAGCGTGAAGGCTTTTTCGCTATGAACGTGAATCGTCCCACCGAGATGCTTCACGAGTTCTTGAACGAGAGCCAACCCCAGACCCGTTCCGCCTTGCTGCCATCGATCGGTATTTGGAGCCCGATAAAATTTCTCGAAGATGTAGGGCAGGGAATTGGGAGGAATTTCGGCTCCAAAGTTCTTTATTTGAATCTCAAGGTAATGCTCAATGGGTTTGACGGTCAGGAGGATTTCTTTATCGGGAGGCGTATATTTGCAGGCGTTGTTCAGCAGCTCCGACAAGATGCGGTTGAGGGCATCGGCATTGGAGAGGATGGGGGGCAAGGGTTTGGAAATGGATAGAGTAAGATGCTGTTGACGAGACGATGCTCTTTCTTGAAAGGATTCTGCAACGGTAAGCACCAGACAATCTAAGTCAACGGGAGCTAAATCTAACTCTTGATGACCACTTTCGAGGCGTTGGAGATCGAGTAAGTCATTTACCAGGCTAATCTCTCGATTGCATTCTATTTTGAGAATGTTGAGGTACTGGTCAAGGCGTTGGGTGATCGTCTCTGACTGATGCTTGGGGCTGGAATCCAATATTGGCTTCACTTGGGCAAGACTCATGTCGAGCATTTGGAGCGCCATTTTGATATTGGTGATGGGCGATCGCAACTCATGGGACACCGTGCTCAAAAAATCATCCTTGAGTCGATGGAGCTGTTCTAACACCTTGACCTGCTGCTGGGACGCTGCATAGAGCCTCGCCTGACGAAGGGCGATCGCACATTGAGTCGCTACATGCTGCACGAGTCGTTTTTCAGAAGCATCAAAGGCATGTTGATGATTACGGAATAACCATAAATCTCCCATCACCTGGCGTTCGTCGCGGATGGGGCAGGCCAGAATGGTGACTGCATCGGGAAACTGCCGAACCAGTCCTGAATAGTCGCGAGGCCAGCAAAACTGTAAGCTATCACCTGATAGTAACTGTGCGTAGAGTTCTTCATCTTGGTCAAAGTGAATGACCTTCCCCTGGGCAGAGGAAACGCCCTCTGCAACGCTTTCAAAGCAAACGGTTGACTGTCGAGCTTCCAGATCATAGATGGCTAAGTCGCAACTCCAGGTGTCGAGTTTTTGAGAAAGCTGCTCAACCGCTGTTTGAATGATGGTGGTCTCATCGAGCGAATCTCTCAGTTCTTCAGAAATTTTGTTGAGGCTGGCTTCAAAGGCGAGTGCCCGCTGGAGTTCGTCGGTGCGTTGTTCAACCTGCTCTTCGAGTTGGGTGTTGAACTGTTTTACGTGGTGATATAGCTGTGACTGGTGAATGGCGATCGCCACCTGAGTGGCCAGTTGTTTCAATAATTCGGCTTCGGAGGTCTGCCACTGACGCGGTTGAGAACAGTTTTGGGCAATGAGTAAGCCCCATAGTTTTTCGTTAGAAACAATGGGCACAATCAGATTGGCTCGAATATTGAGGTCGTTCAGAAACTGCTGATAGCATTCGGGGACATCTAGCTCTTCAGCATCATCGATCCAATTCATTCGACCATGCTTGTAAGCATCCACATAATTTTCAGCAAAACAGTAGTCCTCAATGGTTTTACCTAGCAGCGAAAAAGCAGGGTCAGCGACCGATTCAAAAATCACTTCGCCGCTCCAGTCTGGATTGAGCCGAAACACCATCACCCGCTCAGACTGGATGAACTGGCGGACTTCTTCTACCGTTGTCGAGAGAATGAGATTGAGATCGAGGGATTGCCGAATGCGTTGAGAAATCGCAGTCACAATTCGTTCCTGGTTCACCTGATGCTCCAGGGCCAGTGCAGATTCTTTGCTCGCCGTAATGTCTTGAGTGATGCCATCGATGCGGATAGCGACGCCCTCGGAGTCGTAGATCATTTGTCCGCGATCGCTCACCCAACGGACAAATCCATCCGGGCGAATAATGCGATATTCGGCAGAAAATACTCCGGTTTGTTGCAACGCCTGAAAAAGAGGTCGGAGTCGCTCACGGTCGTCCGGGTGAATACAGTCTTTCCAAAACTGCGGATGCTCATAGGCATAGGCTTTCGTACAGCCATACACTGTTTCAACGGCATCGCTGACGAATAAGTATTCTGAACCATCGGGTGTGACAGACCAGATGACCTCGTCCAGGGACTTCATAATGTTGGCCAATTTTTCTTCGCTGGCCCTCTGTGCGGCCTCGGCCTGATGACGAGCTTCTATCTGCTGCTGCAACTCTTCATTCTTGCGAATCAACTCTTCTGTCCGTTGGGCAACCCGGTGTTCGAGCGTTTCGTTGAGGCGTGCAATCTCTTGCGTGGCAGACCGAAGCGCAAGTTGAGTTTTGACCCGAGCCAGCACTTCCTCCACCTGGAAGGGCTTGGTGATGTAGTCTACAGCGCCCAAAGAAAACGCTTTCACTTTGTCCAACACGTCATCAACAGCACTCAGAAAAATAATGGGAATTCCACTCGTTTCTTCTGAAGCTTTGAGCCGATGGCACACCTCATAGCCATCCAAATCTGGAAGCCGAATATCGAGCAGAATCAAGTCTGGGGGACTGGCCTGAATCCCCATCAGCGCCATCGATCCGCTAATGGCTTTACGCACTTCATACCCTTGTTCGGCCAGGGTCGTATACAGCAACGCCAAATTTTTTAGATTGTCGTCAACAATAAGAATTTGACCATTCATAACGAAGACCACGCAATTGCTCAGAACAAGAAAAATACAGCCGCAATCCTCAGACGTTAGATGAAGAACTCTGGGAGCCTAGATCTCAGTCGAACTTTGAACTGGTGACTGATGCAACGATGATTCAGCCTGAGCAGGTGCTGCCAGTTCTTTTTGGGCTAATGAGACAATACTATCGAACCTGACATGTGCAACCAAGTAGTGCAGGGTCTGGATCGTGTCTCCGTAGGCA
>JAYKJC010000738.1:0-9819 GCA_035285885.1 Leptolyngbyaceae cyanobacterium
GATGACACTGACCCAACATCAAACCACCCATAAGTTACTGACTGGTGTAGTCATTGCCTCTCCAACATCAATCCGGACGCTGATTGCTCGTGCGATCGCCCCGTCTCAAGTGCTGCCTCTCACCTTAGAGCCAGGAAGCATCAGTGTCCTTCACTCCCCTGCGCCTCAGCATTCTCCAATTCTTCAGGCACTCAACATCAATATTGGATAGTCGTATGACGGTCAGCTAAATTCTCTGCTGACGAAGCGTCTTGGAACATTGATCTTAGAACATTAAAATATAGGAGGTTTTTTTCATGAGTTGCATTCTAGTGACTGGAGCGGCTGGATTTATTGGTTATCATGTTAGCCGCGCTCTCCTTAAACAGGGATATACCGTTGTTGGAATGGATAATCTTAACGATTACTACAGTGTCCAGCTCAAGCGCGATCGCCTTACTCAGCTCCAGCCCTATCCTAACTTCTTCTTTCACAAAATTGATTTAGCCAATCGAGCAGATATGGAATGGCTATTCGTTGAATATCAGCCCCAAGCCGTTATTCACCTTGCGGCTCAAGCTGGCGTTCGTTATTCTCTTCAAAATCCTTACGCGTATGCAGACAGCAACTTAGTTGGATTTCTCCACATTCTTGAAGGATGCCGAAGCTGTGACGTCAAACATCTTATCTTTGCATCCTCCAGCTCGGTATATGGTGCAAATCCGACTCAACCGTTTTCTACCCGCCATAACGTTGATCATCCCATCAGCCTCTATGCTGCGACTAAAAAAGCGAATGAATTAATGGCGCACACCTACAGTCACCTCTATGGTGTTCCCAGCACCGGATTGCGGTTTTTCACCGTATATGGCCCGTGGGGACGCCCCGATATGGCGACCTATAAGTTTACGGATGCGATTCTGTCGGGGCGTCCCATTGATGTATATAACTATGGAAAAATGCGGCGCGATTTTACCTATATTGATGACATTGTCGATGGCATTCTTCGACTCTTACCTCACGCTCCGCAGCCTGATACAGCAAATCTTGATTGGGCAGATGATCCTGGAATGAGTCAGGCTCCCTATCGTCTTTACAACATTGGCAATAACCAGCCTGTTGATTTGCTCTCCTTTATTGAAACCCTTGAAGATTGTCTAGGCCAAATGGCACAGAAAAACTTTATGCCTTTGCAAGCTGGTGATGTGCTTGAAACTTATGCAGATATCGATAACTTGAATCGAGCTGTCGGCTTTAAGCCTCAAACCTCTATTGAAGAAGGATTACAGCACTTTGTAGATTGGTATTTGAGCTACCACAAAGCGAAACAGCCGATCGCCAGTTAACTCGTCAGCTCAATCACAGCGCTATGCGCACTGGTTAAGTCCGGGTGTGTGGGGCGCGGCGCGGCGCACACACCTGTGCCTGTGCTTAATGCGAATGCACATCGCTATACATCTTTCAGCAATTCTCATTTTGAAAGACTTCGTGCCCTAGCGGCGCTCACTTATATTAATTCAGGGGGCAAAACGGTCGCTTTCGGCGACCATTTTGCCCCCTGAATTTTCATAATGAGAATTGCTGACATCTTTAAAGGTGGTTGACAAGTTGGCAAGTCAAAACATACAAATTGCTGTCTCGTAAAGAACACTTTTATTTATCCGACCAGATGATAGTACAAATAAATTAACTCATGTTGTTGAAGCGGATTGGAAGAACTTCGGTTATAAATTCGCAACACTCCGGACAAATTTAGAAAGACAGAACGATTTCGCGAATACGATTCGTTCCTAATGTCATCTCCTAGGGTCTGTTTTAAAAGTTGTTTTTTCGTGCGCAAAGCGCACGAAAAAACAACCCTTTCAGCTAGTTTTAAAACACACCCTAATATCATCGAGGATGGGCAATGCATAGAACCCAAGATGATTGGCGACGGGTCTTTCTCGCATGGGCCACTTTGTGTGAATAGGTGCATTGAGGACAACTCCTTTAGAATTCCTGCCAACTGCAAGCGTGGCTGAACCTCCTCCATCCAGGGCGATCGCCCTTTCTGCCCCCAACTCCTGAAACAGCGCTGCAAGTTCAGTCAACGTCAGCCCTTCGCTATACAAGGGTTGCTTTCCGTCAACCACCACCAGCCAAATCTTCTGCCCCGTTCGATCACTTCCAAGAGCGGTACGAGGATAAGGTTTCTCAGGAGATTCGTCAGGAAACGTGAGTCGGGGGCGTCCTTGCTCTACCAACACATCACGCCCGGACACCGCCTGCTCAGTATCGGAGGGACAGGTTCCGTCAAAAGCGATGTAAGCGGTATATCGTTCAACGGGGAGGGTGCGACGGAAACAGACCGCTGGTCGAGATTCGCGAGGAGTGCCGTAGCGATCGCCATTGCTTATGGCTTCTCCACCCACATAGACGCGATCGCCCACCCGAGGATAAAAGTCCCATACGGTGTGTTCTCGAAACTCACCAAAGTAGTTGGCGTTAATAGCAACCTGGAGCCCAAATTCCTCCAGAAAATCATGGGTTTTCTGGGCTGGAATGGACACGCGTTGACGTTCAGCAATGGCAGGTGCAATGGGATTGGGGGTCACCAGGGGCGTCACGCCATCCATCCATAGGTCAACGGTCATGATGTGGATAACAGAAGGACGAGGGGACGCCGTTACTCTCCGCTCGTAGTGGACTCCTTGAAAGATGTCCTGCTCGGTAGAAATCGGCAGCGGACGACGCCCCTGGGCATCGTAGTACAGGATCAGGGGAGTGAGTAGAATCAGAAACAGAGCGATGTAGCGGATCGCCTTCATAGACATGATGCGGGTTTGCATGAGACATCTGGCTCAGTGTGAATTGGCAGGGGCGTGAAACAGCAGTTTGATGCAAGAGTTTGTTTTGAAATCCATGAATCCATCATCAGATTTTCTTCAGCGAGATTGGCGCGATCGCTCCTTTCGATGTCAGGATCTTCGACAGGCCAACTTTGAGGGTGCGGATGTGCGGGGCTGCGATTTTCGCCAGGCTCAACTCGACGGAGCCGGGTTTACCAATGCCCGACTCGGACGCACAACGCTGCAAGTCAGTATGGTGCTGCTGATTACGATGGTTCTGCTCGCGATTACGTTCCCTCCCTTGAGCCAGATGGTGTTTGCCGGGATGGGGGTTACCCGTGGCGATCCGGCCTGGATCTATGCGGTTGCACTGCGAGGACTGTTGGCGATCGCCGGAGCCCTGACAGGATTACAGCAATCGCTTCAACGACATCACAGACTCAGACAAATCATGCACCGGGGGGCGGTGAGTGCGATCGCCCTTTTGATTGGCTTCTACTATGGTGGCAGCGTCACCGACAACAGTCCCTACGGCGCGGTTGTCGGAGCCATCGTTTTGGGGGCAGTGGGCGTTTGGCTAGGAGGTGATGCTGAGCCTCGATGGGGGATGGGTGGCTTGACACTGGTGGGGGCGATCGCCGCCTATGGATTCTGTTTTGCCGCTGGAACGACAGCCGCCACGCTCATCCATGCCCATCTCTACGCCCTGGGAATGGTGTGGGCGGTCACGAGTCTGGTTTACATCAAATGGACGATTGATGCTCTTGGGCTCACCACTCAGCGCATGACATCGGCGATGGGAACCTGTTTTAAGTCCTTAATTTGAAGTTCTACCCACTGCTATGCGGTTTGAACTATGCGGTGTGCAGACTAGTCGTTATCTTCTTCTACCAGAACGAGCAGCCTCTCTCGGTGTCTGGGCGTCAAGCTGGCTGGCTTATGCCCTCCACTCGGCAACGGGGCAACGGAGCCTGTTTCTCGATGGCGTTTAATGAGCCGTCGAACACAATCTCTTATCGAGCGGCTAATTGACGAATGGATCCTTCCCCTTGGTGATAGGACTCGATAATGCGTTGTCTTGACAGCCACTCGCCCAGCCTTGATATCCTTGGCGTAAGAACGGTGATCAGTAGTGGTACGGGTGAACCTGGAGAAAATCCCATGCAAGGCTATCTGAATTTCTTCAATTTCTTAATTGAATCTATTTTCTTGACTGGAACAGCATATGTCAGCGTCGGGTTTGTCCTGGGACTGATTCGGCTATGGCATGAGAGCCATCCAGAGGTGGTGGCGATGAAAGCTCAGCAAAAGCATCAAGCAGCGCTCCCCGCAGCCACCGCTCCAGCCTTAGCAGATGCAGTAAAAATGCAGGACTTGCGAGAACTTGAGCCTGTCGCTCTGGAAGACGACCGGAATTAAGGTTTCTGCAAGGAGTCAAACTCGTTCGAAGACGGTTTTGTTTGGATGGGCATCAGCCATGCAATTAAGAAGGTCGATGGAAGAATGGCGATCGCCCAGGCCAGAACAAACGCAACGGTTCCACTGCCTGAAGCTCGCAGTCCTCTGTCAATCAGCGATATCGCGATACTCCCTGTCACTGCATTGACGAGAATCCACAGGAGCGATCGCATCCCCACCCATTTCCCCAGTAGGAGCCACTGAGAGATTCCCAGCGATAGTCCTGCCAGCACTCCAACTGTGGATACTTCCTCAAGGGGAAATCCCAGTAAAGCACCGACCACAGAGCCAATCACCGTCAGCGGCAACCACCACAGACTCGCTCGATTGAATCGGGTACAGACCAGGAGCGCAAAACTCTGCCCCGCGCCGAGTCCAAAACCCACCCCAGCAAATAGAATGAGCCACTGAGAGGCTGAGCCCATCACCAGAATAAAGGCGAAGAAGCTGCCAATCCAGAGCCCTGCCGTGCTCGTCAGTCCCCATAACAGCCCAAACACCCATCGACGGGTCGCTAGCTTCATCGGTTTCGATGCCTCTAGGGACTTCAGACTGAACTGTTCGTCAACGCATGAGGAAGCTTTCGCTCCATTGCCGTGCCAATCACCGCAATTCTCTTCATCACCGCATCAAACTGCTCCGGTGTTAAGGATTGCGCCCCATCGGAAAGCGCTTTTTTCGGGGTCGGATGCACTTCAATCATCAGCGAATCGGTTCCGGCGGCAACAGCGGCGAGAGCCATCGCCGGGACGTATTCTGCCCAGCCCGTTCCGTGGCTGGGGTCAATCATAATCGGCAGGTGGGTGAGCGATCGCAACACGGGCACCACCGAGAGATCAAGCGTATTCCGGGTATGGCTCCGGTCAAACGTCCGAATGCCCCGCTCACACAGAATCACATTCGGATTGCCCGCCGCGAGGATATATTCTGCCGCCATCAGCCATTCATCAATGGTGGCCGACATGCCCCGCTTAAGAAGCACGGGTTTGTCCTGGGCTCCCACCTTTTTGAGCAGCGCAAAATTCTGCATGTTGCGGGCTCCCACTTGCAGCACATCCGCCACCTCAGCAATCTTATCCACATCGGCGGTGTCCATCACTTCGGTGATGATGCCCAGCCCACTGGCTTCCCGCGCTGCCGCTAGCAACCCAAGGGCACTTTCTCCGTGGCCTTGAAACGCATAGGGCGAGGTTCTGGGTTTGTACGCGCCCCCCCGGAGAAACTGGGCTCCGCTGGCTTTGACGTGCTGGGCCGTTTCGACAATCATCGCCTCATTCTCTACAGAACATGGCCCTGCCACAATGACGAGCGAACAGTGTTCTCCAAAGGGAACCGTGCCTGCGGGCGTAGACACCAGAACTTCGCTGGCTTCTCCGTGACGATATTCTCGGCTGACTCGCTTGTAGGGCTTTTCGACTCGCAGAACTTGCTCAATCCAGTGGCTATTTTCTTTAATCTGAAGGGGATCAAGCTCAGCCGTGTCACCAACGAGTCCAATCACGGTTTTGTGTTTGCCAACGATATGTTCGGGGGTGAGTCCCCAGTCCTTGAATTCCTGGCTCAGTCGGTCAATTTCGCCCTGGGGAGCGCCAATTTTCATCACAACAATCATAGGTGGAACCTCTCATGGCAGACTCGTTCGTCTCTAGGGTATCAATGAAATGAGAGAAATGAGAGTTGGGGGCGAGCTGAGCCTGCACGCTCAATTCTGCTGGCAGCAATGATGCCCCGGTGATTTTGCGATGAGATGATTTCGTGATGACTCGTTTATCGCTATGCTCTAGGACAGACCCTTACTGCCTATGGATTAACTCCATGAAAATCATTTACGATGAGCGTGCGGATATCCTGCAAATTCGTTTTGTTGAGCGATGCATCGAAGAAACCGCCCAGATTGCCCCTGGGTTTATCTTGGATTATGACGAAGATGGTCGGGTGATTGGGTTAGAACTGCGGAAAGCTTCTCAGCGGGTTGATGACCCCAAAACAGTTCTCTACGCAGTGGATGAGGCTGACCTGGACAAGCCCCGCCCCAAAACGGATGATGCGTCATGACGGGATACCCAGAGTTCTCAGCCAATAATGGCTCCCGATCGCTTTGGAAGAGAGAGTTGAAGGCGATCGCCACTCCACGAAACCGAACCCTCTCCATACAAGAAAGTTTGAGGATGCTGGGTAAACGGCAGGGCACGAACATCAAGCTGGAGGGCAATATCGTCTTCACTTGCGTTGATCCCCACAAGCATCACCTCATCATCGAGGCACCGAGCAAACACATACGTCAGACCCTCCGCGTAAACTACCCGATAGCTCCCGATGCGTAACGCCGGATGTTGATGCCGAAGCTGAATTAACTGCTTATAGAAAGCGAGCATGTCTTGATTCCAATCGGCTTCTGCTGGAAAAACGCGACGATTGGCAGGGTCTCGACCACCTGCGACACCGACTTCATCTCCGTAGTAAATGCTTGGGGCACCCGGAAAGGTCATCAACAGCACTGCCGCCAGCTTGGTGCTGATATAGGCGTCTTCCCGTGTCTGCATGGACGCTTCTTCTGCCCCAACGACAGTCAAGACACGGGCCACATCATGGCTTGAGATGAGATTAAACTGCGTTAGCTGAATCTCCCAGGGATAGAGATCTAAGAGGGTTTTGATTTTATGGGCATAGACCGCTGCATCCAGGGCAGGATAGGGATCATAGGGAGGTTCTTCGGCATGACGCACAATGACGCGATCGCCCGCCGTAAAAGCAATGGTCGGCCCCGTAAACAGGTAATTCATCACCCCATCAAACTGGGTTCCATCCAGCCACTTGCGTGCATCCGTCCAGATTTCACCGACGATATACGCCTCAGGGTTAATCGCCTTCACCCGGTCTCGAAACTCTTCCCAGAATCCGGGCACGTCCACCTCACCGGGCACGTCCAGCCGCCACCCATCAATGCCCTGGCGTACCCAGTATTCTCCGACCTGCATGATGTATTCTCGGGCTTCAGCGTTGTGATGGTTAAACTTCGGCAGCGCCCGGTTGTCAACCCAGGACGTGTAATTGGCCGGAAGCGATCCGTCATAGGCCGACAACGGCCACTGTTCAATCAAAAACCAGTCGAGCCAGGGCGAGTGAGGCCCATTTTCTAAAATGTCGTTGAAATAAAAGAATCCTCGACTCGCATGATTAAACACCCCGTCTAGAACGACTCGCATCCCTCGTGCATGGGCCGCATCAAGAAGCGACGTCAGAGCTTCGTTTCCCCCCAAGAGCGGATCAACCTGGTAGTAATCATGGGTGTGGTAGCGATGGTTACAGGTGGATTGAAAAATGGGGGTGAGATAAATGGCGGTTACACCCAGCGATTGCAGGTAATCGAGATGTTCTACAATGCCCCACAAATCTCCTCCTTTGTAGCCCTGGAGGGTTGGTGGAGCCTCCCACGGCTCTAGCGGCACGCGCATCGACACAGGCTTTGGGCGACGACGAGTCTGGGCAAAACGATCCGGAAAAATCTGGTAGAACACCGCATGTTTAACCCAATCGGGCGTCTGGATTCGCATGAGTCAGCTCCAATCGGTTGCAAGCGGTTGACGAACAGAAACGATAATGCCACATGAAATGAGGTTAAACCGTTATCTTCATGATAGAAATTCATGTTCGGTTGACCACTGGAGTTAGGCTAACAAGGGGAATTGAGGCTGAGAATGGGCATGTGACAGACTTAAGAACACTTAATGTCTTGACATATAGCCTTCCTCCAAGACGAAAAGGCAAATCGTAGAGTTTTTTGCAGCAATTCTCATGATAGAAATTCAGGGGGCAAAACGGTCGCTTGCATACTTGTTTAGCGTCTTCCTTGTTCCCAGTGTCTCGCTGGGAATATCCGCTAGAGCCTCTGGCTCCTATTCAAATGTGGAGCCGGAGGCTCCCGCAGCGGTTCCCTGCCAGAGTATGTGTTTAGCGAGATCTTCGTCCGATCCCCCTCAATCCCCCTTGAAAAGGGGGACTTCGAGCCAGCAACCTTGTGAGCCCCCTTTTTAAGGGGGCAGCGACAGCGGGGGATCACACCGCCTCGCTAAACAAGTACCTGCCAGAGGCAGGGAACCAGAAATTAGAGAACGCTAAACACATACTCGCTTGCAGCGACCGTTTTGCCCCCTGAACCGATACAAGTAAGCGTCGATAGGGCGCAAAGTCTTTCAAAATGAGAATTGCTGAGTTTTTTGACCAGACCTTGACTTATGCTTGCTAAAGCCTGACGCCTATGGAAGGATGAGGAACCGTAAGAATTTCTTTCTTGAGAGTAACCTTCTATGAAACGCCGGAAATTTTTAACTGGGGCAGCCGTCGGCACCGCAACAGCCGCCACTCTTGCCTCGTGTACCCAAGCTGAAACGACCTCTTCGACAGCTTCTAGCCCCACGGTTCAGACCGACAGTGCTCCTGCGATTGAATGGCGCTTGGCTTCGAGCTATACCCCCAGCCTCGACACCGTGTATGGGGGCAGTGAAGCATTCGTTGAGCGCGTGAGCCAGATGACCGATGGCAAATTCCAAATCACGATCTTTGCGGCAGGGGAACTCGTTCCAGGGTTAGAAGTTCTCGATGCGGTTCAACAGGGGACGGTTCAAGCGGGGCACACCAACTCCTATTACTATCGCGGCAAGAATGAAGCATTGGCGTTTGATACGGCGGTTCCGTTTGGTTTGAACTATCGCCAGCAAACCGCATGGCTGTATCAGGGCGGTGGCTTGGAGCTGGTTCACGAATTGCTGTCTGATTTCAATATCATTAGTTTTCCAGCAGGCAGTTCTGGCGCTCAGATGGGCGGATGGTGGAAGAAGGAAATCAACTCCGCTTCAGATCTCGAAGGCATCAACATGCGGATTCCAGGGCTGGGGGGCTCTGTCCTCGAACGGCTGGGCGTTAACGTTCAAAACCTCGCGGGTGGAGAAATCTTCCAGGCGCTGCAACTCGGCACCATTGACGCAGCGGAGTGGGTCGGCCCCTATGACGATGAAAAGCTTGGCTTGTATAAGGCTGCGAGTATTTACTACTATCCCGGCTGGTGGGAGCCAGGTTCTCAATATTCCCTCTACTTCAACCTGGATGAATGGAACAAGCTGCCTGACACCTATAAAGAAGTGCTCAAAGCAGCGGCGGCGGCAACCCATGTAGACATTATGTCTCGCTATGATGCTCGTAACCCTGGGGCACTGGCTACGCTGCTCAACGAAGGCGTCGAACTGAAGCGTTTTTCGGATGAGATTATGACCGTTGCCCGTGATGCTGCATTTGACCTGTACGAGGAACTCGCTGCTGCGGATGCCTCCTACAACAAGATTTACACGGCATGGAAGCAGTTCCGAGAGGAATCGAGCCAATGGTTCTCAACCTCAGAACTTGGCTTTACCGATTTCGCATACAAGGTTTAAGGCAATAGAGCGGTTTGCAACCGCGTTAAGCACAAAAACAGTCGTGGGGGGGGCGACCCCCCCCCCCCCCCACAACATAAACAAAAACCCCACCGCGGGAGTGGTTTGGTTAAGCCAGAAATTGG
>JAYKJC010000739.1:0-6089 GCA_035285885.1 Leptolyngbyaceae cyanobacterium
ACAGCGCATTCCCTGAAGTGATCTTCGATGCGGTGGCACTGGCGACAGGGGTGCAACAGGCCGGAGATGAAATTTGGCCTGAGATGCAAAAATCGCTGGCGTTAGAAGGATATGAGGGTCTGATCGACTATCCGATTTCAGATAACCTGAAAAGTGAAGACGGCAGACCTTATACGGGTGTGGTTGTGCAGTACACGGGGGATGGGTTGGCTGATCCTCACACCATCTTTTCTCAGCTCGATGATGTGAAGTCGCAGTATGGGTGCTTTATGGACAGTTTCCAGAAAACTAGAAAAGCAACTGTATCTCGCCCCAAGCCCGTCAATCTACCGTGCGATTTTCCTTAACTTAGGCGATTGACCCCGTAGGGTGGGCATTGCCCACCATTTTGTATCTTCCTGTAAGTCACGGTGGGCGATGCCCACCCTACGGTTTTGTCGTCTTTGTGTTAAGGGCGATCGCCCTTCTGAGTCCACAGCGTCAAGCCTTCCAAAGAGCGTGACGCTGGCTTTGCGCCTATTAGGGAAATCACAATGCCCAACATCACTGCCAGGGGAGCGGTAATCGCCGATTGCCAGATGCCAGGAAAAGTCAGCCATTCCATGCTGGAACCAACGCCGAGAATCAATGCGGAGGCAAGCGTTCCGTAGAATGCTCCGGTTGCATTCACCCGAGGGAACAGCACGCCCATGAGAAAAATACCCAGTACTGGCCCTAAAAATAAGGTCGTGTACTGAATGAGGAACGGCAGCAGCGATTCTCCCGTTGAGGCGACATAAAACGCTGCAAGAATGCCAAGCATGCCCCAGAAGACAATGAGCCACTGGGCAACCTTCAGGCACTGGGGTTCTGTTGGTTCTGGCCTAACATACCGTTGGTAGAAATCCACCGTCATGCAGGTGGCTAAGGAATGGAGCGCTGAGTCAATCGACGACATGGCAGCGGCAAAGATAGCGGCGACCAGTAGCCCCGAAGCTCCGGCAGGAACCTGGTTGATGATGAAGTGGGATAAGATTCCGTCTGGCTGAATGTCGTCGGGCAATCCAGCATTGATGGTATAAAACCCAAACAGCAGGACGCCCAGGACGAGGGTTGCGGCAACGCCTACACATCCAGAAAACCAGCCCAAGAGAATGGCTTTCCGAGCGGAGGGCTCGTCGGCGCAGGAGACGTAGCGCTGTACGGATTGCTGGTTGGTGCCTGCGACTGCAAAGGCCAGAATGCCGTAAGCCAGAAGTGCTGTGGGTAAAGAGCGGATTGAGTCGGGTTCCCAGGAAAGGTTGATGAAGGCCAGCTTGCCACCCTCGCCTGCGGCTTGCCAGAGTTCCCAAAACCCACCGGGAACGCCGGAGACGGCGGCCCAAATGCCTGCGATGATGCCCACAAAAATCATGAAGAACTGGAGGACATCCGTCCACACAACGGCGGTAATGCCTCCCGTTGCGGTGTAGATGATAGACAGAATGCCGACCAGCAGAATCGAGACGCTGAGCGGCAGTTCAGTGATGGTGGTGACGACCAGAGAGGCCGCATACAGCAGTCCCCCTAATCGAGCAATCACAAATAAGAGAAAACAGAGCGACCCGAGCGATCGCGTCTTGGCGTCAAAGCGTTTTTCAAGATACTCGTAGGCGGTGGTGAGGTTGAGCCGCACAAAGAACGGTAGGAACAGCAGCATCACCAGGCCGTAGCCGAGGAGATCACCGAGCTGAAGCTGGAGATAGAGAAATCCGTGGCTGTAGCCTTCGCCCGGCCCTCCGAGTAATGATGCGGCAGAAAAGGAGGTGGCGATAATCGAGAAGCCCAGTGCCCACCAGGGGAGCTGCTTTTGTCCGCGAAAATATTCATCCGTATTGGTTTGTTTGAGGCTAGCTCGAATGCCGATGCCAATGACGAGTAAGGCATACGC
Organism: Leptolyngbyaceae cyanobacterium; assembly: GCA_035285885.1. Lineage (GTDB taxonomy): Bacteria > Cyanobacteriota > Cyanobacteriia > CAKZMO01 > CAKZMO01 > JBCCWF01. Next base: position 1,910 of record JAYKJC010000739.1, read on the forward strand.
TGCGATAATGACCCAATCAATGATGCTCATGCGATCGCCCCTTAAGTCTGAACCGTTAAGTCTGAACCGTTAAATCTGAACCGTTAAGTCTGAACCGTAAACTGACGCTGTGCCCACCAGGCGAATGCGCCACTGACTAAAAACATCAGCAATGCATAAATGGCGGCAGGAATGGCCATGCTGGGGGTGTTGAGGAAGGTTGGAGAACTGGCGATCGCAATGGCTAACGTTCCATTTTGAATCCCGACTTCAACGGTAATGGCAGTCGCACTGCGGGAATCGAGTTTGGCTAGAGTGGCTAAGCCATATCCCAACGCCATCGCCACGATCATCAGCGTCAAGGTAACGCCACCGACCTGAATAAAGAAAGTTCCGACGTTTGCCCGCTCTTTCACCAGTAATCCGGCGATAATCAGTCCTAAAAACGCGAGAGACAGCCATTTCACGAATTTTTCGAGAGTTGTAGCAAGTCTAGGCGCTTTTGCATGTAAGACCATGCCGATCGAAACTGGGAGCAAGGTAATGACCGCAATCTGAATCACCGTTTGCAAGAAGGGGAGTTGGAGAGTGGTGGCTTCACCCAGAAATGATTGCATCGCCCCGTTGATGATGAGGGGAATGGTAAAAACCGTGATGAGACTGCTGACGGCGGTCAGACTGATGGATAAGGCGACATTTCCCCTGGCTAAGTAAGTGATGAGATTTGAGGTTGGCCCACCCGGACAGGCGGCTAAGATCATCACGCCCACGGCTAATTCTGGATTAAGCGGAAACAGATTGGCCAGGAGGAAGCCCACGAGGGGCAGCATCACCAGTTGAGCGACTAAGCCAAGAATGACGGCTTTCGGTTCAACAATAATTCGCTTAAAGTCATCTACCTTAAGCCCCAAGCCCATGCCGAGCATGATGACAAACAGGGCGAGGGGCAGAAAAACCGCAGTTAAAACGCTAGATTCCATAGTGATAGAGGTACGATGCGTGGGCAGTATCCGGCTAGTGTACAGCATTGTTACACCGTGCGCGTACTTGCGCGGTACTTGCTCAGTATTCGCTGGTGACGCCGCTAGTTGTTTGGAGTCGCCTCAGATTCCAGTTCAGGTTCAGCAGGCTCAAACTCGACTTTCTCAAACTCGACTTTCTCATAGATGTCGGTCAGGGCGATCGCCCACGGCAACGTTACTGTACTCACCTGTTCTTCAAGCTGATCGTATTCTTTAAATATCCAGGACTTCTCATCCGTCTTGGCGTAATGCACGACGTGACAGGTGTATTGATCGACCAGCACATATTCCTGAAACGATGGAATTGTGCGATAGGCCACGAACGTTTCCCCTCGGTCATAGTTTTGGGTTGATTTAGATAACACTTCAACCATCACCAGCGGATTCATCAGCGTGTCCTTTCGGCCTTGTTGATAATCCAGTTCTCCGTGAATCACCATCACGTCTGGATAGGTGTAGATGTTTCGTTGAGGAATCCATAAGCGTTGGTCAGCCGCAAAAACCCGATAGGGTTTTCGCTGCAATTCAAAATTTAGTGCGCCTGCGATATTGAGCAAAATTTGATTGTGATTGGGGGTGCCTCCGATCCTCAGTAGAACTTCTCCATCCAAAAATTCGTGGCGCTGCTCGGATGCCGTTTCAAAGTCTAAATATTTCTCTGGAGAATAGACCTGAGAAGGTTGAGGCTGAGCAATCATGGGTGCAATCCTGGTTCATTGCTGGAGCTATCGGTAGACTGGTGAAGTCTGCTTTATCGTTTCCATCGTATCCTCCTCGCGAGTCCCGTGTGATATGTCTGACATTTTCCAACCCAATGACGCTCTGATTCTCCAAGATATTCCGCCTGTTCCTCTGTCGCTGGTGGAGCAGGTCAACCGCTATACCGAGTTTCGTTCTGCATCGCTGGCAAGCTGGCACCCAACCCGTCGGGAGATGTTGATTTCGACCCGGTTTGGAGATACGGCTCAGGTGCATGAGGTGACAATGCCGTTGGGATGTCGGTCGCAGCTAACGTTTTTTCCTGAACGGGTGTCCGGTGCCAGCTATCATCCGGTCAACGATGACTATTTTGTATTTAGCAAAGATTTTGGCGGGAACGAGTTTAGCCAGACGTTTCGGTATGACAGGGGAACAGGTACCGTCACCCTGCTGACGGACGGAACCTCGCGCAACAGTCGGGGCATCTGGTCGAAGGCGGGCGATCGCCTCTGCTACACCTCCACTCGACGAAACGGAAAAGATGCCGATCTGTATGTCATCGACCCAAGTCAGCCTGAAACGAATCGACTAATGGCAGACGTAGATGGGGGCGGGTGGTTTCCCCTCGACTGGGCACCGGGCGATCGCCAGATTGTCGTGATTCAGTACATTTCGATTACGGAAAGTTATCTGTGGCTGTTTGACGTAGAAACAGGTGAGAAAACGCAGCTCACGGATAAGCTAGACGGCGAGACGGTTTCGTATCAAAATGCGGTGTTTAGCCAGGATGGTCAGGGACTCTACGTCGTGTGCGATCGCCATTCAGAGTTTGTCCGTCTGTGTTACCTCGATCTAGAGACCCAGGAGTACACCGTTCTCACAGACGATATTGAATGGAATATCGAAGGTGTTGACCTCTCTAAGGATGGGAAGTGGCTTGCCTTTACCGCCAATGAAAATGGCATCGGGCGGCTGTATGTGATGGATACGGAAACTCGGGAGCGGCGATCGCTCCCTCAACTGCCTGTTGGCATTGTGTATGGACTGGAGTGGCATGCCAACAGCCGAGAGTTAGGCTTTACCGTCATCTCCGCCCGATCGACGGCGGATGTGTACTCGCTGGATATCACCACCAACACCCTGGAACGCTGGACGAAAAGTGAAACTGGAGGACTGAACACAGAAGCCTTCTCTGAACCTGAACTGGTCGAGTGGACAAGCTTTGACGATCGTCCCATCACCGGATTTCTCTATCGCCCTCCAGCCTCCTGTACTGGGAAACGTCCGGTGATGATCAACATTCATGGTGGGCCAGAAGGCCAATTCCGTCCATACTTCCTGGGGCGTAATAATTTTTACTTGAATGAGATGGGTGTGGCGCTGCTGTTTCCCAATGTGCGTGGCTCGTCAGGCTATGGCAAGACGTTTCTCAATCTGGACAACGGCTATCTGCGCGAAGATTCCGTCAAAGACATCGGTGCGTTGCTCGACTGGATTCAGACCCAGCCCGACTTAGATGGCGATCGCATCCTCGTCACCGGGGGTAGCTATGGGGGATATATGTCTTTGGCCGTGGCGACCCACTATGGCGATCGCATTCGCGCCTCCATCGATATTGTCGGCATCTCCAACTTCGTGACGTTTCTAGAGAATACGGAAAGCTATCGTCGGGATCTGCGCCGAGTAGAGTATGGTGATGAGCGAGACCCAGAGATGCGCGAGTTCCTGCTCAAGATTTCCCCGCTCAACAACGCAGATAAGATTCAGAAACCGCTGTTTATCGTCCATGGAGCCAATGATCCGCGCGTCCCTCTCGGAGAAGCCGACCAGATGGCCGAAACCGTTCGCCAAAGCGGAATCCCCGTCTGGTATCTGGTGGCGAAGGATGAGGGGCACGGGTTTGCCAAGAAGAAGAACGCCGACTACCAATTCTACGCCACGATCGTGTTTATGCAGACTTTCTTATTAGATGAATCAGTCATGGAATGACGCTGGAATACTGCGCTCCTCACTTTACATGGGACCGTGAATTTCTGCGTTATGCTTTTTAGCTCTTGGTGAGGGCGTACTTGAAAGGCTATTGTCTGAAAGTTGGCATTACAATAGTGTAAGCCTTCAATAATGTGTAGCGGTTTTGTAGGCGAATCTAAACTATGGTTATGAGACCTAATTCTGTTTGGGACTTGTCAGTTGATAATCGTAACGGTCAACGGACTCTTGTTGTTGAGGTCAAGCGTAAAACCAACGTATCGCCGGAGTGGGCAGCAAAGCTACGTCAAAATATTCTCGCACACGGCACTTTCCCGAAAGCTCCGTATTTTTTGATGGTTTTTCCAGATAAATTTTACCTATGGTCTAACGCTGAGGCGTATCAGGATCAGAGCGAACCTACCTATACGATTGATGCATCTCCAATTCTTCAACCCTATTTTGAGAGGGCTGGAGTAGCTGCTGACCAAATCAGTGGAGCTAGTCTAGAA
>JAYKJC010000740.1:0-6264 GCA_035285885.1 Leptolyngbyaceae cyanobacterium
GATTCTTGACCCAGATCTGACGGTAGTGCAGCAATTTACTTCCCTCGCAGGCACGTCGCGGAACTGTGCCGGAGGCTCAACCCCCTGGCAGTCGTGGATTAGCTGCGAAGAAATCACCATGACTCCAGCCCTTAATCAGTCGGGGAGTTTGGAGAATGTGGACAAAGCCCACGGATATAACTTTGAGGTTCCCGCTGCGGCAACGGGTGCGGTATTGCCAGAACCGTTGGTGGCCATGGGACGTTTTCGGCATGAGGCGATCGCCGTTGACCCTCGAACGGGCATTGTCTACCAAACCGAAGACCAGGTGGATGGGCTGTTCTACCGCTTTATTCCCAACGAACCTGAGCACCTGAGTGCAGGGGGAACCCTCGAAGCTTTGATGATTCGGGAGGTGCCCTATGCGCTCACCCACAGCCGCTTCCCCGTCAATCGACCCGTTCCTGTAGAGTGGATTCCCATTGAAGACGTTGATCCGGCTGAGGACACCATTCGATACGAGGGGCACAGCAAAGGGGCGGCTCTGTTCTCCCGAGGAGAAGGAATCTGCTACAGCGACGGACACATTTACTTTACCTGCACGAACGGTGGAGACGTTCCATCTGGACAGGTATGGAAGTATACGCCCGACTTCACTCCCTCATCAGAGACCGCTTCTTCAGAACCATCATCAGGAGGAACGTTAGGGGGAATGCTGGAGCTGCTGGTACAGCCCAATAATCCTCGGATTCTCGACTACCCCGACAATATCATCATGGCTCCGTGGGGCGATTTGCTGCTGTGCGAAGACGGAGCTGGAGAACAGTTCGTTATGGGCTTGACGCCTGAGGGACAGCTCTACCCCTTTGCCCGCAATGCGCTCAACGGAGCAGAATTCGCAGGGATTTGTGTCGCTCCAACCGGGTCAACGCTGTTTCTAAATATCTATTCTCCAGGCTTGACCCTCGCCGTTTGGAATGAGGAAATGGCGATATAGCGCGATCGCTAGTTTGGTTAGATTGTAGATATGTGTGTGGGCGCGCGTTGCGCGGTACGTGCTTAGCGTTGGCAGTTTCCACCCCCCTCAATCTCCCCTTGGCAAGAGGGGAAATTCCTGTTATCCGCCTTGCCGAGGGAGAGTTAGAGGGGGTCACCATGCCCCTACAGAAATGTTCCTCGGATCAGCCACACCGAAATTTTATCTGAAGGAGTGGCTAAAGACTTCTGATGAGGCGCATCGGCATAAACCCCATTATTCTTCAGGAGAGGATGCAGGTTCAGATTCTGGAGGTGAGCTGGGTTCAGAAGATTCGTTATTTCCAGGAGCTTCAGGTGTATCGGGTTGAGCAGCGGGCACAGAAGGGCTTTCAGATTCCGATGTAGGTTGTGGCGTAGGCTCAGGAGATGAAGACTCAGCCGCAGGAGTCGGTGTGGTGTCAGCTTCTGAACCTGTTTGCGCCCCATCGTTTTGTGGAGCTTCATCACTTTGTGGGCTTGACGTCGCATTAGGAGAGTCTTCTGTGGAGGACTCGTCTGAGGATGATGCTGTGGGAGTATCGCCGTTCTCTTCTTCAGCGAGGTCGGATGAGGGAACCTCGACAGACTGGCGATCGCCCTGTTCACTGGCCCGTCGATTCAAGTCCGATCCCTGGATGGTCATCACCACGCTAACTACAACGCCACTGGCTCCCCCTCGAATCGGCTGAAACCGCCAGCGATTGCGCACCGCAGAAAGGGCAGCCTGATCGAGTGCTGAGTTGCCGCTTGAACCAACTAACGTAGCGCTGGTAACATTGCCATTCGCATTGATATCTACCATGATGTTGACCGTTCCCTCTGCGCCCGCATCCAATGCGCTGCGGGGATAGCTGGGTTTGGGACAACTCCGACAGGAAACGGTGCGAGGCCCTGGTCGCGATGGCGGAGCAGAGGGTCGAGTGGCGACCTCCTCACCTCCACCTGATTGACTACTATTGGAAGAGCCAGAGGGTGATGCATTTTCAGAGGATGCTGGAGCGCGATTCCTCTGAGCATTGGAAGGGCGACGCTGTCGAATGTCAGCGAGTAAGTTATCGAGTGAACTCGGTTGCTCTGTTACCGCATCGGGTTCTGATACATCCGGTTCTGATACATCCTCAACAACGTCGTCAGGAACATCCTCAGTCGCCTCAGGAGTCGAAGGGGTGGGCTGGGGTTCTACCTGCGCTGGAGTCGGAACGTTCTCCTGAGTTTCCTCCTCAAAAACAGCAGGTTCGGGTTCTTCCTCAGGAATCGGCTCCGCAGGTTCAGTAAAAACAACCTCAATCTGAGCAGGTTCTGGAGGAGCGTCTTGCCGCGCCAGGAGAAATATCGCTGGCAACATTCCCCCATGAAACACAAGGGAACCTGCGACCCCCCACGCAAATAAGGGGTGAGAGAGGCGGGTCTGGCGATCGCGCTGTTGAGATGCAGTAGAGGAGAGACTCATGGCTGACGGGACAATTAATGAGGATGACTCTAAACAAGACACAGAGATTATAGTGAGATTTGGTCAGAATAGATAGTGGGTAGGGCACGCTGGTTTTAGATGTGTTTGACTACACTTCTCCTGGAAAGAAATTTTTGAATTCTCTGAAAATAAAAGACTCTGGTCATTTCCTTGACTGTACTCAATGGCGCTAACAGGACAATCATCGTTTTCTTGAACCCCTCATTGAAACACATTTCTTGATAATGAATTGCATTTACAATGCCCTTGTTTATTGATAAGCTTCTCATCAGCAATGGCGCGAGTCCGCAATGACGCGAGACGAGCTTTCATTGCGGTTTACATCACCTCTGTGATTTGGGTAGTCCTTTAGACGTAAGCCTATCAAGGCGTGCGATGCACGTCCCAATACGCTTGCCGCTACACCACTATCCGTGATTTGGAATGGGCAATTATGAAGCGAATGATTGATGTATTTGTATCCGGTGGAGTTGTGATGATTCCACTGCTGATTTTTTCTCTGCTGGCGATCGCCCTGATCATCGAGCGATTGGTCTTCTGGTCTCGCATCAATCGGCGACAGCGGCGTGTCGTTCGAGAGATGTTATCCTTATTTCAGCATGAATCCGACTCAACAGTGCCGAGGCTGAAGCAGAATGCTAACTTACCGATTGTGCGCATTTTTCTTGAAGCCCTCGAAATTCCCGATCTGTCCCCGGTGGGCTTTCGGCTCGCGCTAGAAAGTGCCACCCAGGCGGAACTGCCGCTGCTCCGTCGCTTCAACACCGCCTTCGACATCATCATTAGCGCTGCCCCCCTACTGGGACTCTTAGGTACGATTCTGGGACTGATTCGTTCTTTCTCGTCCCTTGAATTAGGTGATTTAAACGCCAGCAATGCAGCAGCTGTCACAGGTGGAATCAGCGAAGCACTTGTATCCACCGCCGCAGGAATGGCGATCGCCATCTTTACCCTCATTTTTGCTAACCTATTTCGTGGTTTCTATCGGCGGCAGTTGGCCTTGATTCAAGAATATGGCGGACAGTTAGAGTTATTGTATTTGCGTCGTTATGAAGAGGAGCATGGACGCTCACTCGTTACAAATCGCTGATGTTCAAACGAATGGGAGTAAGTCTATGAATATTCCAGAAGATCCAGACGTTCCATCTCAAATTAACATCGTGCCGATGATTGATGTCATCTTCGCCATTCTGACATTTTTCATCATCTCAACTCTGTTTCTGACTCGCTCAGAAGGATTGCCCGTTAACTTACCTCAGGCTCAGACATCCGAATCCCAGCAGTCAGACAAAATCGTAGTCACAATTGATGAGGCGGGGCAGATGTCCTTAAATAAAGACCCCGTAGCGTTTGAAGAACTTGCGTCAGAAGTGGTGGCGTTGAAGGGCGATCGCCCCAACGTCTTAGTCACTATCAATGCCGATGAAACGGTTTACCACGGCATTGTGGTCGCGGTGATGGATGAACTCCGCACCATCGAAGGGGCACGGTTAGGAATTGCCACCCAGCGACCCCAGGTGCAGGAGGTAGAGTAGCTTGCCTCACACCCTTCCTGACAGATTGCCTCAAATCAGTTACCAGAGTAACCCTTTAGCTCACTGAATCATTCTGTATCTGATCGATTACACGTGATCTGGATTGATACCTTGAGCTTTGAGTATTTCGGCGAGTCGATCAGCCCGTTGGCGTTCTTCTTCGACCCGTTGACATTCTTGCTCAGCCCGTTGGCTTTCCTTCTCGGCTTTTTCATCACCTGTCAGCGGGGATAATGGCAGGTTGGCTGACGGTGTGATAAATGCCAACGTTGGCCTCCGCCAGGAATGGCTCGGTTCTCCAGTCATGATTATACAAGCAACTCACCAGGAGCCGCTGCTGCTTCGCTGATGCAAAGTTATCCACGGGTGTATCATCCTCAGTGATGAGGTGATCGACCTTGGGGCGATCGCTTCATCAACACCAGGTAGGGAACTTTTCATCGGATGCTGCCTCTACCAAAACTAGATTCATTGTATAGAATTTTTCTAGGTAGCGTGTTTTATACCACATCATAATGACCTGGTTTGAGCGTTTTCAGCCCCTCCTGATTCTTCTGTCTGTGGTGCTGGGGCTGGGGCTGTCTCCCGTTGGAGAGGCCGCTACTGTTGCCGATCGCCTCGTCACGCCCCTGCTCATAGGGATGCTATACACTGCATTTTTGCCCATCCCGCTACGGCATTTTAGCCGCGCCTTCCGTAACCACCGAGTCACCCTCACCAGTCTGGTCATCAACTTCCTGTGGACACCACTACTGGCGTGGGGCTTAGGCGCACTCTTTTTAGCAGATGCACCTGATTTACGGATTGGGGTGTTGATGCTGATGGTGACGCCCTGTACCGACTGGTATCTGGTTTTTACTGGCATTGCCAAAGGCAATGTGGAGTTGGCAACCACATTGTTACCCCTGAATTTTGTCGTGCAGATGGTGCTACTGCCTGTTTACCTGGCGGTGTTTGCTCAGTCCTTAGTGAATTTGAGTCTATGGGTGCTGGGCAGCAAAGTCGCAACTGTGCTGGTCGTGCCGCTGGCGCTGGCGATGCTATCTCGATTCGTCTTAGGAAAACGAATGGGACACGCTGGGTTAACGCCGCATTTGCCGAAGATTGCGATCGCCCAACTCCTCTGTTTGAATGTGGCGATCGCCGCTATTTTTGCTGCTGAAGGTGCAACCCTAATCCAGCGTCCAGACCTGGGGCTCCGATTGCTGCTGCCGATTGGCGTGTTTTTTACCCTCAACTTTGTCCTGGCTCAGCAGGTTGGCCGAGTCTTAAGGTTGCCCTATCCAGAAGTGGTTTGTTTAACCTGCACAACGCTGGCGCGGAATTCTCCCGTTGCTTTGGCCGTGGCAGCGGCAGCATTTGGCGATCGCCCGCTGATTGCTCTCACCCTGGTCATTGGGCCCCTGCTAGAACTACCGATTCTGGCGCTGGTGTCCCAACTACTCTTACGCCTCCGCTCTCACTCGGCACCCTGACGATCACGGCAAACCACCCTAAAACGACGTTACCCTCCGGCACGCTAAAGGGAGTTTTGAAAATTCATTGGGCCTTCGTAGCCCGTGAGTTGAGCCAGTGTTTCTAAGGGTTGAGTGCCCGAGAAACGCTCACCATTGATGTCCCAGGTAGGATAGCTCGGAATCCCTGCTTCTTGACACGCCGGGGTTTGACTTTGACCGTCGGGCGACGAGCATTCGACGTAGGGAATGATTTGGGCGGCTTCTTTACCAAAAAGCTGCTTCTGATCTTGGCAGTGGGGACACCACCAGGCTCCATAAAATGTTGCGTTGGACTCTGCCAGGTGTTGGGCCAGGGCGATTTCAGCGGGGCCAGACGAGGTGGTCACTTCGATGTTCGGTTGTCCATCCGCATCGGTTGCAGTTGCCGGAGTGTTGACATTCGAGTAGAGGCCGAGCGTGCCAACCAAAACCACGAAGGCCGTGATGATGCCCGTAAAGAGAGGCTGAGTCATATCCGGCCAGTCTTGACCAATCAGTGCCAGTAGAAACAGTCCGGTAGATAGCAGGGCAGACCCAATGCAGTACAGACAGGCAGCCTGAATTTCTGCCGTAAGCAGGTACATTAGATACCCGCTAAAGATCATCATGGACGTGCCGCCGATGAAAAGCAGCGGTTGCGTCCAGGTGATAAGTTTGGCTCGTAGTTCTTTTTGCTCTTTGCTCTGCACCAGCAGGGGGGCGATCGCCAGCACGATCATGCCTACATAAGCCAGAAAGCCAAACAGCGCCAGGGGTTGTCCAAACA
>JAYKJC010000741.1:0-9540 GCA_035285885.1 Leptolyngbyaceae cyanobacterium
GCAGGCAACCTACTTGGGCTTCCCAGGGGGGCTGAACCTACCCTATGTGGATTACCTGATTGCTGATCGGGTGACTGTACCGGAAGACGCGCAAAAATATTACCGAGAGAAGCTACTCTATTTGCCGCATTGCTATTTGCCAAGGGATACCAGCGTCAAGCCAAGCCCAGATACACTTAAGCGAACAGATTTCGGCCTGCCAGACGATGGCGTCGTATTTTGCAGCTTCAACCACGACTACAAGATCAATCCGCCCATGTTTGCCGTATGGATGGATCTGCTGAGAGAAAACCCCAAGAGTGTGCTTTGGCTGATGAAATTGAACGAAGACGCTCAGAAGAACCTTGCAGCAAGCGCAAACGCTTACGGCATCGATCCAGCAAGACTAGTATTTGCAACTCGCGTTCCAAGAATTGAAGACCATTTGGCTAGGTATCGCCTAGCCGATGTTTGCTTGGATACCTTCCCCTACAACGGCCACACGACCACGAGCGATGCCTTGCTCGTAGGGGTGCCGGTTGTCACTATGGCGGGGCGAGGCTTTGCAAGTAGGGTTGCAACCTCCTTGTTAAATGACGCTCAACGGAGAGATTTAGCGGTTGATACTATTCTGGCCTACAAAGCAAGAGCAAGTGATTTAGTAAGTCAAATGGTAGAACGGAAGTCAGCAACAATTCAACTTGATTACACGATAAATGGTTCGGGTGACTTTGAGGCGACATTACTCAAAGCAAGTTAGAGTTGCTTTTGACCAAAGAGTACAGATTTTGCGCAAATCGCAAAAAATCTCAACTGAATACAATAAATAAATATGCCTGCATGCTTTGGAGGAAAGAGATGTCACCGAGACGATGAAGGCGAAGGATCGTTATGTGTAGACACTTTGAAGTAACATTTTTGTGTGATGCCACTAAATTAGTCTGAGAGATACCAAAGATTATGCCCCGAAACAAAGTTCTGGTGATCGGCGTGACAGGTCAAGACGGGTGCTACCTGAGCAGCCTTTTATTATCAAAAGGATACTCGGTGTATGGCTCCTCACGAGACATTGAATCAGCAGATAAATCGAAACTTGCTCGGTTAGGAGTCAAAGATAAGGTTTCCTATTTGTCGATCATTCCGCAAGATTATAGGAGTGTTCTGCGGGGAATAGAACAAGCAGAGCCGGATGTAATTTATTACCTTGCATCGCAATCTTCCGTTGAATTTAGCTTTGAGCAGCCTGCCGAGGTTATGTACAGCTCATTAAACGGGATACTAAACGTTCTGGAGGCGTGCCGGCATTTTGATAAGCGTATCCGTATTTATCATGCCTCTTCAAGCGAAATTTTCGGTGATACGAATGGTATTCCAGCTTTAGAGGAGACGAAATTCAACCCTCGAAGCCCATATGGAGTTGCCAAAGCTTCTGCGACCATGCTCGTGAAGAACTACAGGGAAGCATACGGAATGTTTGCATGCTCTGGAGTGATGTTTAATCATGAAAGCCCGTTAAGACACAGTCGGTTCGTTACGCAGAAGATTTGTAGCGCCGTCAGAGAAATATCTTTGGGCAATGAACAAAAGATTGAATTAAACAATATAAGCGTCACAAGAGACTGGGGGTGGGCGCCTGAGTATGTAGATGCGATGATACGAATGATGGTGTGTGACTCGCCTCGTGACTTGGTAATTGCTACAGGAAAGCCCATGCCACTGGTGGCATTTATCGAGGCTGCATTTCAAGCGCGAAACCTAGATTGGCGTGAATACGTAACAGTAAAGGCAAAAAACAGTCGCCCAATCGATATAGAAGTTAGCATGGGAGACCCATCAAGAGCTGCAATGGAAATCGGGTGGACAGCCCAAACTACTGGACATCAAGTTGCAGAAAAGATGGTTAATGATGTTCTCTTCTAAAGGAAGACATCGGCTATGGCGCACTTGCCGAGAGTGTGGTGCCTGTGAGCCGCTCACACATTTACCGAGCTTTTCCTGTCATGAATCGATCTTTTGGTCGATGAATGCACCTGATTGTTTCACGAATGAGATGGGATAGTACGATGTATCCTCATACAGTACTTTTAACTTCTATACCGCCAATATCCAACTCCCCTGGTAGGGAGGAGAAAGTAAGGTATCAGAAGCTGTGTATCGACAGCTGGATACAGACTGGGCATCGTCCGATATCATTAAACACTTACGACGAGTATCTCGAAGTTAGTTCAGTTTTTCCAGAAATTGAATACGCTTTTGCATACCGATCAACGGAAGACATCAATGGCCGAAAGCTTGTTTTCCTGCATGATGCTTTGTTACTAGGCTTGGAGCAGGCTGCCTGTCGAATTGCAATATCAAATGCTGACGTACTCTTTGAGCCAAAAGTACAATTTGTTGAGCATATCGCCCATGATGTTCCATTTGCATACTCAAATCGCCTAGACGTCAAGAGCATTGCTCAATTGTCCAGCGGCACGCCATTCTTTGGCATTGATTACGTCAATATGTCCAATGATTTTGTCGCAAGCTTACCAGAAAGTGTATTTGTACTTGGATTGCCATGGTGGGACTATTGGCTACCAATAGAGTACCTTTCGAGAGGTGGTACCCCAATCCGACTTGAGTGGGGAGGGATGCCACTACTCAGGCATCATACTCACGGCGATCGATGGAATGCGAGTTCGCTAGTTTACCTTGGGACACATTTTGCGTCTTTGGTCGGCCAAACAACTGAGTTGGATAAATCTAATTTGCTATCACTAACGGACTCCTGGAGATCGTTCGATCAAACTTCGAGAGGTAGAACTACAGAGTACGGTGCTGTTTTTTTTGCCATGATTGCTAGACATACTTCACAACATATCTTCGCAAACTCTGTTTCGTTTGACTTCGGAGGGTCGATTTGAACATACATTTAGTAACTTTCGCGGACGGTGGAGAGGGCTACATGGCTGGGAGGGACTGTCTTCTGGAGAGTGCCCATCAATCCGGCTGGTTTACTTCGACAACATGCTACGACATAGATCGCCTTAAGGAGGAGTCGCCGCGGTGGTTCGATTCCAATAAAGAGTTCATTTTTTCTAATCCGAGAGGTTGTGGATATTGGATTTGGAAGCCGGAAGTCATAAGACTACGCTTGTCGCAGATTGAACCAAATAGTATTCTTTTGTACCTTGATGCAGGCTGCCAGATCAACGATTTAGCGTTGACCAGATTTGATTATTACAAAAACTTAGCATTTAGATATCACATGTTATGCTTTTATTTGCATGGGTCGAATTACGCCGTCAAGCAGTGGACAAAAGGGGATTTGCTGGAAACATTTAAAGTTCATTTGCGCCAGGAGGTGTTGAGCCTCCCGCAGGTAGAGGCGGGGGTCGTGTTATTCAGGAACACAGCCACTACAATAGGATTAATAAATGAGTGGGGCGGACTGTGTGCATCCAACAATTACAGGCTGTTAGATGACAGCCAATCAATTCACGAAAATCACCCCGACTTTATCCAACACAGACACGATCAGGCAATTTTTACAATGCTTCATTACTGTAGACAATGGGGCAAAAGTTTGAGAAACGAGAGTTATTTTCCGACGCAGTGGGCTAGGGGATACCATCCCCGCCAATTTCCCATCTGTGCCTCACGGTACGTTGATTCCAACCGACCTAGCTTGCAAAGTCTTAGCATAGCGCCAATTTCATAACTTGCTTTGCACCTTATTGCGCGCGGTTTATTGCTCGCCTAAATGCTTCCTGGAGCGAGTTGATTTCGTATAAATCATGATTAGACGATACTCCATCCTGAGTTAAACTTGTAACTAGATTTCGTTTAGTCGGCAGAACATACACAGTATCTACGTAACTTAAAAAGTTTCAGTGGTAAAGATTTTGTTTTTTACCCAACTTACAAAGCTTGTCGCCACTCCAGCTAAACTGGGTTTGCTAGGGCGGCGAAGCCGCTAGCTGAATGCACATCATAAGGGAGAAAATTTTAATGACTAGAATCAATCAGAAAATAGACTCGCTCCAGATATCCGAAAAAACGAAAGAGAACGTTATTAGAAAATCTGACTTTGTGGATCATGTTCAGCTTTTTCCCGACGGTGTTCCAATGTTTAGCTGGATAGACATAAGTTTGACGGAGCTGTGCAACCGGGTTTGCGTATTTTGCCCAAGAGCAGACTCTGACCTTTACCCCAACCAGAACCTGAATATTAGCTTGGTGTTAATAAATAAAATTGCAACCGAGCTCAAGGCCGTTCGGTTTGGTGGTGGAGTAGTATTTTGTGGATACGGGGAACCACTACTTCATCCAGAAATACTGGAGATAGTTCGCGTCTTCGGGCCAGATGTGCGAACAGAAATTGTTACAAATGGAGATAAACTGACACCTTCTTTGATTAGGCAGCTGTTTGGTGCGGGCCTCTCATTTCTTTGTATAAGTATGTACGATGGTCCTGAGCAAGTAGAGTTTTTTAAAGGCATGCTTGCCGAAGCGGATGTCCCTTCAGATAAATTCATACTACGAGACCGCTGGCACTCTGAGCAGGACTCATTCGGCCTCAAGCTCACTAATCGCGCCGGGGTGGTCAAATACGGGCCATCCGTGATGACAAACCATCTTCGGCCTTGTCATTACCCGAGTTACTCTTTGACCATAGACTGGAACGGCGACGTGCTGCTCTGTGTTCAAGACTGGCAAAAGAAAGTGAAATTTGGAAACCTGAACAACATGTCATTAGAGTCGGTGTGGAGATCTTCGAAACTCTCATCTGCTCGCGACCGACTTATCGAAGGTAAACGAACAGCTGCCCCTTGCAAGGAGTGTAATGCAGACGGAACATTACATGGATTCAATCACGTTAATGCTTGGGAACTTTCTAGAGGATCCAGTTAATCGATAGATCTTTCTAGACCCGAAGCAAATGAAGGATAAAGATTCCCGGCAAGACAGTAATCATGTCGGTAGAGGTAAGAGATAGGGCACTCTAACTCCAAGCAGCTCCGCATCAAAAAAATCTAGACCCACAGATAAGGGTTTTCTAAAGCGAGCTGAGCTACCTATAGGGATCTTGTATCGATGTCGCGGACAGGCTGTGCGTAATGCTGAGTATTGTGTCGATCGCACAATAAAAAAACTGGTGAGTTCACGGCTAATGTGTAACTTGAAAAACAAGATATCTTACCCACCAGTTTGAGTAAACCTCCATGGAAATCTTGGACACTTTCCAAACTCGCGGCATGCTATTTTCATATCCTACCGGTGACGCCCGGCGCCAAAACTGTGAACTCGTTTTTGGGGGTAGGGATGCATCAATAACAGTGGAAATGGCGGACCTGAGAGCCATTTGGTATGGTGCCTGACGTGCCCTGTGGCTATTAGGACTTGTGATTGGCAAAATACATCGCATAGTGTTAAATTTTTAGCTACTTCCTTGGGGCCTCTAATTGATGCACTTTCCTGATCTAGTTCGATATAACAGTTTAAGAGAACTCGCCGATGTCGTCATAGACTTAAACGGCATCGACTACAAAAATTGCGGCATAGATCTGTTTCCAGCGGGCTCCACTTCCGTTCCGACTTCCCAACCGCTCGTTAATCCAGTTAGGATTTTTATTAAAACGGATTTGCTCGAGCAAGCGCTGCCATTTTTGTCCAGTCTGGAAAATCCCTTCCATCTCCTGACGGGGTCATCAGACCTGCCGGGGTGTCCGGCGCCTGAAATCGCAGTTTGGCTGAAATCTGAAACAAAGATTCAAAGTTGGGTGGGGACAAATCTGGAGGAGCATTTGCCTTGGATGCTCTGCATACCAATAGGACTTGAAGAGCGCGGTAGGGTTGGTAGAAGCCCTGAGGATCTGTTTTCATTTACGCCTATAACCGGTGCGAAGAATATTGTTTTTTACTTGCCACATCTTTCTTTAACCCATGCAAGTAGGCAGACGATTTTGGAAAAGTTGCTGCTTATAAAGGACCCGAGAATTTTTGTTGAAACTAGGCGATTACAATTTCAGCATTATCTCAATCAACTAGCGAATGCAAAATTCACCATTTGCCCTCAGGGCAACGGTTATGACACCCTTCGTGCCTACGAAGCGGTTGTTTGCGGTTCAACACCAGTTGTATTCAAAACCCCGATATGGCGAATGCATCAACGGCTTGGTTTTTTGATCGTTGACGACCCACTAGAGATCTTGGAGATTCCCGAATTCCCGTTTTTCTCGGTGCAAGACTCAAGCTTTTTGAGAATGGGTGTTTTTCGAGAAGAAATATTTAAGCACCAATTGCGACAGTGCAGGTTCTGATCTCCCCCGATTTTCGAGCGAAGATGTATTAGCGATAATGTCTGCTCCTCTCCTCTCCTCTCCTCTCCTCTCCTCTCCTCTCTTCTCTGAGGTGTAATGATCCACTAAAAATCTGCTCAGTTGCTATCCGCAAAGGGAGACGCAATGAGTACGAGGGTAGAAGAGGAATTTAGGCAATGGGCGGCTAAACCCAAGGCGCAACTAGTCTTTGATATTTCGTAAGGCCGCAGCACGGTCGATGAGGCGAGCCCCGTAAATTACATACCACCATGTAATATTGAAGCCTGGGTCCAGGCTAGCCATAGTGGCAGGGGGAATGCACTGCGCGCCAAGCGTTGATACATCAAAGAATAAGATGAGAAGCAGATTCACGAGCTGCAGTAACCCTCAAGCGAAGCGGTGCTGCAGATGCGTGTCCGAAAAAGCATTAAACCTGCTGGGGAACGACGACAATAAATGATCGATTTAGATTGGCTGCAGCAGCAGCAGATGGAGGCATGACTGTTTCAATCGCAAAGCTATATCAGTAGCTTCGTAGACTTCCCCAAGCTTGGGGTAGAGCGTAAATAAAGACTTCCGGTGATTGAGGAAGTAAAGAAGTGAATAAATCACCATTTGACGGGGGATAGATTCTGGCTGAAGGTGGGTCTGTAATTCCGGTCGCTTAAGGTTGTCGCGAGCACGGGCCCGGTGCAGCTACGTACTTCCAGTGTAAGGAAAAATATGCTGGTATATCGCTTCCGGAGATCAAGCGGGTCAAGGAATCGGAACCTAAGAATGTAAAGCTCAATCGGATGTATGCTCAGCTAGCGTCGGATAGCACTGGGACTAAGGATGTTCTCTCCCGAAAGCTCTAGCGCCGTCGGCAAGTCGATCGATACTCGAGGTAACGGTGCAAGAACATAGGTAATCCTCCCTAAGGTCAACGGGAGTCCGAAGTAGAATTTTCCGAATTCGAGGAACTCCACATGGAGAAGTCGAGATTTACCAGCAGCAATATCATGGATACCCTAAAGTGAGCCGTCGTTGGTCTTTAAGTAACTACCGAAAAAGGGAGTAAAAGGTATCGCAATAACGGGCGGAAGCTATTTTGTGGCGGCGGCCCATAGTCAGGTATGGGCGTCCTATTTCGTGTTTGACGGTCGATAATGAGTTCGGCAGAGAAAGTTTATATATCAAAGCGGCCGACTGGATCCGGAGTCAATTTTGATTGAAATTCTAGGGCGGTTGATCGACGGGCGCGTTTCTCAATTGGCCCGTGGCAGAGGTAACGGTCCTAAGTTTGTCGGCCTCGCGGTCATGTAATAGGAAGCAGCAGAAAATTTACGTAATTTTCTTACTGAGCCGGACAAGCCATAGCAAAGCGGCGCCGGCAAGCGATTAAATGGCAAGTTCACAGACAAATGTTTAGCGATAAACTGGTTTTACAATCAAAGGTACTCCAAGGTGATTATTGACTCGTAGTGCAAGCATAACAATGATATTCGATAGCATTCGGGCTTTGCTTACAAGAGATTCATGGAGTTTATGTCGGAGTGCAAACACCAATCAACCAACGGACTCAGAACCTCTGAATCAGAATGGCTTGAAAAACCAGAAAAATCAACAAGTTATCATCTAAAAAACTAATTTATCAGATACCTCTTTGTATGAAAAAGTATAAGATCTTTTTCTTTGATGCACATATCGGTGTATTTCAAGAATTTAGCTACCTAATCAAATCAATTTGCCCGCCTTCTGTCTCTCTCGAGGGCTGGTTGATTTCCAATCATAGTAATCTCATTGGGAGGGAGCAGGACCATCCATGCATTATTAACCAACAAACATGGCACCATCTCAACGCCAATATGATTGAATCATTTCAATCGGAGTACGATCATATCCTTCGAGAATGCGATGCTTTTTTCGTTGGTTATCCCAGTAGTTTCGCGCTTATATTTGAAAAATACAACAAGCCGGTGATCTTGTTAAACTGCGTTCGATATGATTTACCCTTTTGCTGGACCGGCGACTACGGAACTTTGAAAATGCTTCATGAAGCATTGTTTCGAATGCATACTGACGAAAGGCTAGCCGTTGTTTCTAATAATCTTGCAGATCATGATTATTTCTCTCTTGGTAATGAAAAAATTCCGACTTTCTTGATTCCTACTCTCGGGGAATATGCGAATTTAAAGTACGAAGATGAAAGTGGAGAATTGCTTGTTTTTAGTGGCGAGCCAATAGTCACGAATTATTCTGAACGATTGATTCGAAAATCATCTCTCGGGATATTTGATAGCAGAGAGCTGAAGCGGTTTTCTGGCATAGTTCACATACCATACGAGGTCAGCACCATGTCGATGGCTGAGCACTACGCTGGGGGGTTCCCATTAATCTTCCCTTCACCGGATATGGGCGATGATCTTCGAACGTTCCTGCAAAGCTCTCTTCAAAGTAATTATTGGCGCCACTTTGGACAAAGCCCACCAGATTATTTGGATGTGGCGACAAAAGGGGATTGGCAACGTTGGTGGCTGTCTCGAGCAGATTTCTATCATTTTTTTACCGAGGTTAACCTCATTTCTTCCATCGAAGAGTTGCTACATATGACGCAGGATAACGCTACGCACAGATTACGCCGGCCTACAACTGACCATCTCCTCATCAGGAAACAACGGATATTTGGCCAATGGAGGGTCGTCCTAGGAAAACTCGGAGTACCAATAAACCCCTTGATTACGAGATAATGCCGCCACAGCATAGCGGGGGCCTAAAGTAGAATCTTCTCGGGAAGAGCACTACATGAAGAACTCGAGGTTTACGGATAGTCAGTCCATGGATGTCCTGAGGCGGGCTGAGGCCGAAATCAAAGTGTAGGATCTACGTCTGGAATTTTGTAGAATTCCCCGTCAAGTAGATACTTTAAAAGTAGAGATTTCTGGGTTAACCGTAGACTTCCCCAAACTTGAAACAAGGTAAAAATAGAGACTTCCGGTGATTGAGGAGGTCAAGCGGTGAAGAAATCACGATTTACGGAGAGCCAGATTCTGGCGATCTTGACGGAAGGCGGATCGGGCATCCCGGTGGCTGAGGTGTGTCGCAAGCACGGCATCAGCAACGCGACGTACTACCAATGGAAGAGCAAATCGCGGGCATGTCGCTGCCAGAGCTTAAGCGGGTCAAGGAACTCGAAGCCGAGAACGCCAGGCTCAAGCGGATGTATGCGGAGCTGGCGCTGGAGAACACGGCCATCAAGGATGTCCTCTCCCGAAAG
>JAYKJC010000742.1:0-4816 GCA_035285885.1 Leptolyngbyaceae cyanobacterium
TGCGCTCCGGCTGTTTCAGCAGATTCTGATGGAAGTTGTCCTTGCTGCCCGTAGGCAACCCGTAGATGCTCGATGACAAAAATCGGTTCACGCATGAATATCGATTCACGATGGAGGAATAAGGGGTGGGTTAAACCCAAGTGGCTTTAGGTGAAGCGGTGCAATCACCCCGGCGATTTACCAGAATTTGGTTCCAGTTTTTTAGGACTTACGCAAGTCCTCTATGGTTAGTACATTTTTGTGGGTGGTGGCGGGCTGTGTACTTGTTTAGCAGTAACCCTCATCCCCCACCCCCTTCTCCCAACGGGCGAAGGGGAGCCAGACTGAAAGTCCCTCTCCATCAGGGAGAGGGATTTAGGGAGAGGGTCGTCTATTGTTTTAATAAAACGCTAAACACATATGAACCTGCCACTAACCCCCAAAATGCATACTATTCTTTTTTTACCCTTCTTTATTTTTTAACCCTAAATGGGGACTAAAAGGGGGTAAATCGCAGGCTGAAGTAGAATCCATTTTCCTGGAGAGAGTCGGCATCTGTATCGATATCGATCAGTGGAATGCCGTAATCGAACCGCGCTGAGAGGCGATCGCCCATCCGCCACAGCAGCCCGACTCCAACTCCGGCTAGCACATCGGGGTCAGGATCAAGAGCATTCAGATTCCACCCATGACCGATGTCAAAAAAGGGTGCGATTTGGAGCAACCCATCAACGCGTCGAGCACGGGCAATGGGAATCCGAACTTCTGTAGAGAACAGAAGCCCATTATCTGTCAACAACTCATCTTGTCGATAGCCCCGAACGGTTTGCTGTCCCCCCAGGCCAAACTGTTCCAAGGGAACCAGGGAATTATCCGCCAGTTGAATGTCGCCCCGCACCAGCAGTAGCGTGTCCCGTGCGAGTAGCCGAACCCACTGTGCTTGTCCTCGCCAGGCAAAGAAACGGCTATCAGGGGCGCGAATCACGTCGCTGCTCTCCGGCTCGTCGCTAATCGTCGAGTCAAAGGCATCCAGTCCAAAGCTAAATTGCGATCGCGCAGCAATCACTTGACGGCTACCCTGACGGGTAAACTCTTGGGCAAACCGAAGCGCCGAGACTCGGGTTCGCCCATCCTCATCAGACCCCCGAGATGGAAAGGGAATCGCTTCACCCACCACATCTTCCAGGAACTCGCTTTTACTTTCTCGTCGGGAGGCGGTCAAGCTCAAAGCCAATTCTTGACTGGGAGTTTGAATAATCGGTTGCCGATAGGTGAGTTCATAGAATTGAGAGTCGGATTCAATGTCGAGAAACTCAAATTCATCCTCGATGACGTTGCTATCGGTAAAGCCGATACTGGCTCCAATGGTGCCATTGCGGGCGTTTACAGGAATGGTGTAGTCAAAGGAAAACGTGTCGCTGCCCGATGTCCGACTGTAGGCGGCCCCAATGTTGTCACCTAGGCCGATGAGGTTCCGTTCACGAATGGAAATTTCCTGTCGAAAGCTGCCCACACTGGGCGATCGCCCGTTATTCAGCTCCAGATCTACATCAAAGGTATCGGCTTGCACCACGGTGACATCTAAAATGCTGGTTCCTGGTTGAACCCCAGCCGCCAGTTCGGCAGAAATGGTTTCAATGATTGGATCAAGCTGTAGCAGTTGCAGCCCTTCAAGCAACTGTTCAACATTGAGCGGGTCAGACCCTGCAAGGCGCAACCGCCGACGGACATAGCCGGGGCGCAAACGTCCCTCAACCTCGACATTAATGTCTTCTAGCCTCCCTTCTAGCACCTGAATGGCTACGATTCCTTCTTCTAGCGTTTGAGGGGGGATAAAGGCTCCTGAGGTGATGTAGCCATTGTCTACATACAGTTGCGTCACCGCAGAACGGGCTTGCAACAGCTCTGCAAACGATAATTCTCGTTGCTCAAAGGGGGCGGTGACAGCCGCCAATTCTTCTTCACTAAAAACAGTACTGCCGTTGACCACAAACCGTTCTACGTAAATCGTCTCAGGTACGTCCCCTGGAATGGCAGGCTCTTGAGGAGCGCCATCTGATGGTCTTAAAAGTTCACTGGGAGGAGGCAACTGAGGAGGTGGAGTTCTTTCTGGCAGGGGTTGCTGAGACGGTGGCTCATCAAAATCAGTGACCGGATCGTTGAAATTATCAAAATTCTCATCCTCAATATCTTGAGGAATCTCAAAGCCTTCAGGCAACTCAACATCTGAGGGCAGATCGATTCCTGGAGTCGTTTGCTGCCCGACTGCACGTAGGGCAACACTGGCGTGGATCAGAGTCACTATTCCAGCGGTAATAAGTGTCCGTGCAGCGTATTTTTTTCTTGTAAAGGCCATGATTTGGGTAGACCAACGTGAGAATCAGGAAGCAAAAAGAGGAGCAAGTTGAAAGCTAAGCAACTGTGACAATTTAACACTCTCACAATTCTTGGATTTGAGTCATTTCATTGAGAGAAGAGCATGATTGACACGTTGCCTAATGCCAAGCTATCCCAACACCTTTTCTAAGCAATTAGACTTTGGTCTTCATCCGAAGTGCTTATCCAAAGCTCACTGTGATAGTCAAGGTTTATCAACGTATTTTTATCTATCACATTTCTATTCATCACAATTTAATTCCCCCTCATTTGATAAGCTTTTTCGTCCAAAAATTCAATCCTTGAGAAGAATAGAATTGCAAAATGACACAAAATGTGGATATTAGAGTATTGCTTTAATTCCAGATCGTCTGACGCTACTGTTCAACGATTAGATTGTGTTTAATCTTTGTAGTGGTAAAGCTGTGGGAGCGCAGCACGTCCCCCACTACTGTTTTTGTGCTTAATGTGAATTACTACAGGTCTCTAATTCGTGAAATGAATTGTGAGTGGTTAGGCAAGTTGACTACACTGGTAAGCGGACTTGATAGACACATACTATGACTGAACACATTAACGCGACCGACCTCTTCCAAGCGGCTTACGAAAACCGCTACACCTGGGACAAAAACTTCCCAGGATATACGGCTGATGTGACGTTTAACCATGACGGACAGACGTTTAAGGGCACCGTTCGGGTAAATCCAACCCTCAAGGCAGAGGTGTTTGATGTTTCTGATGAGGAGGCTCAAAAAGCGATCAATAATCAGTTATTTGAAGTTGCCATTCATCGGATTCGCCGCACGTTTGAAGAAACCCATGGCAAGAATACCTTTTCGTTGGGCGAAACGGATGAATCGGGTGCGGTCGAAATTCTCATGGGCGGAAAAGCTGAGGGCGATCGCTACAAAGTGAAAGACAACGAAGTTTGCATGGTTCACCGCCACATTCACGGCGTTGTCGTCACCATTCATACGTTCAGCAGCCACGATACGGGCGAGGGCTATCTGTCTCATCGCTACGACTCGGTGTATCACGACCCTGAAACGGGAGAGCAAAAAGGCGGCAAGAGCATTTTTGAAGACGAGTACGAAAAAGTTGGAGATTACGTTATTTTGACGCGTCGTCACATCGAAACAGAGGTTGACGGTGGGACATCAACGCAAGAATTCCTCTTTTCCAACGTCACGCTGCTCGCGCCTGAGCCTGCTGTCGCCGCCGCACATGCAAACTAATGCAGTGCTGACCCAGATTGCGACCAGGATGCGATAGACTAAAGCAACAAGAATGTTGTTTATCTCTTCTAGTTGTTATCTCTTCTATTTCTTTGAAGGTGAATTATGCCTAGCACAATGGAATTGACGAATGAAAACGTCGAAAAAGTTTTGGATGAGCTTCGTCCTTATTTGATTTCGGATGGGGGAAACGTTGAGCTTGTTGAGTTAGACGGTCCCATTGTTCGACTCCGCTTGCAGGGAGCGTGTGGGTCTTGCCCAAGTTCTACCATGACGCTGAGAATGGGAATCGAGCGAAAGCTGCGTGAATCAATTCCTGAAATCGCTGAAGTTGAGCAAGTTCTCTAGAATCAATGATTCATGGGAGAAGGGATTCATCAAAAAACGAATGACGACAGAGCGGTAAGCCGTGAGTGCCTACCGCTCTGTTGCGCGTGTTCTCCGAATATTCAGGATTTTTTGCCGGAAATGCTACTCATCCCCGGTGATGTTTTGAGGTTGTTGCGCTTCAGCCTGCTGATGGAGGTCAGCCTGTAGAAGGGCTTCTTCGCTGTTGGCTCGATAGAGAGCCTGACGATCTTGAGCGGTTGCGTAGCGTTCATCAGAGGCAGGAATTTGCTTCATCAGATCAGAGGCTCGTTGCCAACGGGAGGCAAGCTCAAGCCACTCAGCGGTTGATGAGGCGGCCTGGCCGTCCTTAACGGCTTCTTGGGCAATCATGACGGCTTGAGCAAACGGATCATCAGTGGCGAATTCGTCGTTGGCTGAAGCTGTTGCGGTGCCTGCTGAAGAATCGGTTGCCGCAGCCTCATCGGCAGGAGTTGAGCGTGTGGTAGACACTTCTGACGCCGTTTCAGATTCGCTGACGGTTCTTGACGGTGCATTGCCGCTTGATGAACTTAACGCATTATTTTCAGTATTGACGATCGCCCCTCTACCCACTCTCTCATACACATTCCAGCCGATGAAAATGACCAGGAGGCTGAGGGCTGCTCCTCCCATGATGCCTCTTGCAAACTGTCGGCGATCGCGCAGTTGACGGGATTGTCGTGGGGTTGCTGTGATTTTTTCTCGTTTTTGACTCGTCGAAAAGTCTTCAACAATCAGCTGAATCGGGTTGGGACGAGGCAGAGAAATTTCTTCTGTCCAGAGAAGCTCATTCTCAGGATCCCGCTGAATTTCGTCTAACCACAGCAATTGTTGCTCTTTCACCAGGCGGCTATTAA
>JAYKJC010000743.1:0-8588 GCA_035285885.1 Leptolyngbyaceae cyanobacterium
ACAATCAGCTGAATCGGGTTGGGACGAGGCAGAGAAATTTCTTCTGTCCAGAGAAGCTCATTCTCAGGATC
Source organism: Leptolyngbyaceae cyanobacterium (assembly GCA_035285885.1). Classification (GTDB taxonomy): domain Bacteria; phylum Cyanobacteriota; class Cyanobacteriia; order CAKZMO01; family CAKZMO01; genus JBCCWF01. The sequence goes on from JAYKJC010000743.1 coordinate 72, forward strand.
CCGCTGAATTTCGTCTAACCACAGCAATTGTTGCTCTTTCACCAGGCGGCTATTAATTTTCACGCGGCGAATGTGTCGGGGCCGCAGGCTCGACAAAATTTGACGAATTTGATGAACGAGCGTGTCGCGTTCAAGGCATTCTGTCGTCTCAGCTTCACACAGGAGTTGCAACATTCCCTGAGCAAGGACAGCGCGTGTGCGTACACCGTAGTCAGACAGGCGATTGTTTAATACCTGAATAATCGCTGCGACACTTCCCTGTCGAGCTTGTTGGGTAATGTCATCAATCGAAGATTCTGTCATAGTCATGATGGTGCGCCTCTGGTCGATAACCCTGGTCAAACATTCTGTTCAAGGTATGGACACCCTTCGCTTTTTCGTAATTGGCTATGTTGCTCGCTGTTTCGCACCCGTGGGAATGTCCATACCTGTGTAGGTCAATGGTCGATCGGTCAGGGATTCAGGTATGGGAGTTTCCCGTCCACCCAATCCCCTTGAATCTTAAGGACGATTCATTGTGTAATTCTATAGCATAGCAACAAAGGAGGGCGATCGCTCTCAATTCCTTGGTTTCAGACGTTGCCTATCATGATACCCAAACTTTCGAGCCGTCCATTCATTTCTCTGTCTATTTCTATGGCGACAGCCCGTGACCTGGGGCAAGTCCTGTGGGGACGAGTCACTCACCCCAACCACTGCCTGTGTTCTATCCAAAGGGGCAATCGTGATAACCATCAATTCATGCATCGCACAATGCATCAGGTAGCTGCATGGTTTGGGTGCCTGTTAGCGGTCTGTTTGATGGTGATGATGAGCCCACTCCCCGCCTATGCCCAGTCGTTGCCGTCAACCGAGCCGGATACCTCTGTTTATGCGTGGCGATCGCCCAGCAGCGATGGAATTGGCAAAATCTACATGGGGCGAGAAATCTCATCGGTGATGGGGCATCGAGGAGCCGCATGGCTGGAGCGTCCAAGTCGTAAGCGAGAAGAAAAACCCTGGAAAATTATCGATGCCCTAGACCTTGCTCCCACTGACACGGTGGCCGATCTTGGCGCAGGAACCGGATACATGACGTTTCGCCTAGCATCTGCTGTGCCGGACGGTAACGTTTACGCCGTGGATATCCAACCGGAAATGTTGGACATTCTGTCGATGATTCAACAGGAACGCGGGGTGACGAATGTGGAACCTCGCTTGGCAGAACTGACCGATCCTCATTTGCCTCAGGGCATTGACCTGGTCTTGATGGTCGATGCCTATCACGAACTCGCCTATCCCCGTGAGGTAATGACGGCTGTTGTCGATGCTCTGAATCCCGGAGGTCGTGTTGTTCTCGCAGAGTATCGGGGAGAAAATCCTTTCATTCCCATCAAGCGGCTTCACAAAATGACCGAACGTCAGGCTCGGCAAGAACTTGAAGCCGTGGGTCTGGAATGGGTGAAAACCGATGAACAACTGCCTCGACAACACCTCATCTTTTTTCAGAAATGAGGGATTAGCCAGAAAATAAACTCCCAGAGAGGCGCGGCCTGCCGCGCCTCCCTACACTCTGGGATTTTGATGAATTCTCTATGATGCCTTCTCGTGGCGGGCAATGCGTTGACTCAGGAGAATGACCGGAATAATGCCGACCGCAACGATCGCCAATGCAGGGGCCGATGCCTCGGCTAACCGCTCATCCGACGCCAACCGATAGACCTGCACAGCCAGCGTATCGAAGTTAAACGGTCGGACAATGAGCGTTGCGGGTAGCTCTTTCATCACATCGACAAACACCAGAATTGCCGCAGTTAGCATGCCGCCCGTCATCAAGGGCGCATGCACTTTGACGAGCGTTTGGGTGGGGCCATAGCCGAGGGAGCGCGACGCTTCATCTAAATTCGGCTTGATGCGTTGGAGGCTGGACTCGACGGTTTTGAACGAGAGGGCGAGAAATCGGACAAGATAGGCAAACACCAACGCGATGATGCTGCCGCTGAGGAGTAGGCCAGTCGAGACATCAAAGGTGGATTGCATCCACTGGTCGATGGCATTGTCGAGCCGTCCGATAGGAATCAAGATGCCCACAGCAATGACCGTGCCAGGAAATGCATAGCCGAGGGAGGCCGTCCGCACGGCTAATCCCATCGGGAGGCTGGACTTGAGGCGCATGCCATAGGCCATGACGAGGGCGATGATAATCGCGAGTCCGGCAGTAATGAGTGCCAGCGTCAAACTATTCCGCGCAAATTCTAAAAAACGTTCGGTGAACGTTGCGGTTGCGTTGGCGATCGCCATCCTCAGCAGCAGCCCAGCCGGGAGCAAAAATCCGAGAATGACCGGGATGGCGCAGATAACACCAGCGGCGATCGCCCGTCCTTTCTTAAGTTGATAGGGATTGAGCGGTTGGTAGCGGTGAGCGCACTGGTAATAGCGACTCTGACGCCGAGACCACTGTTCGAGCAGCACCAGGCTGAAAATAAACAGCAGAAGAAACGACGAAAGTTTCGCGGCTCCGACAGGTTCGCCCATGCCAAACCAGGTGCGGTAAATGCCCGTGGTAAAGGTATCCACTCCAAAAAACTGCACCGTTCCAAAGTCACTGAGGGTTTCCATCAGCGCGAGTGAAACTCCTGCGGCTAAGGCCGGTCGAGCCAGGGGCAGGGCAATTTTGAGAAAGCTTTTCCAGGGGCCACATCCCAACGAGCGGCTGGCCTCAACGGCGCAAACCGACTGCTCAAAAAAGGCCACTCGAACCAGCAAGTAGACATAAGGGTAGAGCACCAGGGAGAACATGGCGATCGCCCCGCCCATCGAACGGACATCTGGGAACCAGTAATCGTTGACGGTTTGCCACCCCATCAGTTGCCGCAGAGTAGACTGCACAGGACCATAATATTCCAGGAAATCCGTATACACGTAGGCCAATAGATAGGCAGGAACGGCCAGCGGCAAGAGTAATGCCCATTCAAATAGGCGGCTTCCTGGAAAGCGGCAGGCCGTGACGAGCCAGGCCGTGCTCACCCCTAGAATAGAGACCCCAGTGGTGACGCCCATCATGAGCCAGAAAGAGTTTTGAAGATAGGTCGGCAACACCGTTGAGGCGAGATGCTGCCAAACATCGCCAGAATCAGAAAAGATGCTGCTCAGAACAATGACAATCGGAGTCACTAAGATGAGGGCGATCGCCATGACGGCGATAGTCCACGGGTCGCGCAGCCAGCGTATGCTTTCACCGGCAGAGGATTGTAGGGATTGTAACGAGGCTCGACTCCGGCGTCGGATAAACCACAGGGATAGCGATGACAAAATGATTCACTTACTCCTAACCAAACTGTTCTGACGAGGCTCTGATAGGGCGCGACTGGGACAACGCAGCTAATTGAATGGGATCGCGTAGGGTGGGTGTAGGCGACGAAGCCTACTGCGATACTCGCACGCTTAGATTACCAATGTGTATTGTAAATGAGAATCAATTTCAAAACAAGCGATGATTACAGAGGTTTGCAACTGCGTTCAGCACAAAAAGCGGTCGGTGAATTGCTTTGCTGTCAGCGTCTTTTTTATTCGCTGTATCCGTAGGTCTGAAGCAGCATCCCCATAAATTCAGCAGCTGTTGTGCGGGTCGTCAATGCAGGAGGCGGCAATAGGGGGTGAATCCGGCAAGACGCGTAGGTGCTCTGTCGAATCCATTGTCCTGTGGCTGAGGAGGGCGATCGCCAGAGATTCAAATGTTCGACCGGAGGATCGGCATAAAAGCAGTCGCTCAGGTGTTCGCCCAGGGACGAACTCCAGTGCGTGAATTCATCATGACTGATGCGATGAATCGGGAACCTGCCTCGTAGCGGCACCCCCCAACCGTCCAGGGCAATGAGCGCTCTGACCGTTCGTCCTTTGAACTGCCAATACCAGGCTGTGGCGATCGCCGCCACTACACCCGCACTGAAGCCAATCAGCAGAATGGGAGCGTCGCATTGTCTCTCCTCCAAGGTTTCTTCTAGAAACTGAATCAGATGCCACGCGGAATAAGCGGGGTAGCGTTCCGCCGGAAACACCACCGCATCTCTCAATTGGGCAGACATCTCCCTCAAAAACTCCTGCGTCAGGTGTGGAGAATGCGCTCCTGGACAGATAATCACAGTCACGGCTAGCGACCTGCTCCCGTAGTCTCCATGTCCCATGCCGCCTGAAAGAAGTCGAACTCGCACTGCATGGCATAGCGGTAAGCGGCTTGCTCGGCGTCACTATTGGAAGCGTAGGTGTTGGCGAGGGTCGCCAACTGCTGGGCCAACTCATCAAAATCAGGGCCACTGTACGTCTGAATCCAGTCCGTATAGGCATGGGCAGGGCGATCGCCTTTCGCGAGGGTTTGCCCTAAGAAGGCATAGAGCCTCATACAGGGCAGCATGGCGCAGGTCGTTACGCCGACGCCAGAACTCCATGCCGTTGTAAGTAGAAAGTCGGTGTAGCGTCGGGTCGCAGACCCTGGAGTCACGACTTTAAGATCCACATTCCAGGCATCTGCGTAGCTCTGATGAAGTTTAAGTTCTTCAAATACACCATCCGCCAGCCGATGAAAAATGCCAAAACTGTCCCAATCTGGTGCTTTAGCCGCCGCAATACTGTAGGCACGGGCAAAGGCTTCGAGGAAAAAAGCATCTTGTCCCACGTAATAGGCAAACGTTGATGGGGGTAGAGTGCCATTGGCGATGCCTTGAACAAAGGGATTTTCCAGACTGGCGATCGCCAAGTCCTGGTTTGCTTCCCAGAGGATGTCTGCAAGGGGTTTCATGACTGAATCAACCTGTTGAAAAATAAAAAGGGCGTGAACTCACGCCCTTTCACAATCAATCACAGATACGCTCTAACATCTACGTCTACAGGCACGTACGTCTACAGGAAGGAGTCAACAATCTCCAGTGCTTTCAAGTAGCATGATTGTAGCCTATACCTGAGCTGCAACCTTCGCACTACCAGCAATCAGTCGCTCGTAGGTCGCCCGCATCTTCAACCCAACAAGCACCTGGAACAAGCCCGTTCCATTGCTGGTTCCTGGGTAATCCTTATGCTTGAGCAATAGCTCAGTCATTTCACCATAGTGCTTAGTAGAAGTGTTGCTCAAATGGTTTTCGAGGTAGATCATCTCATCCAACCGATCGAATTGACCGTCAACCTCAAGCACTGAGACACTGTGACCAAAGAATGAGTCTGGCCCATAGAACATGCGAATTCCTGGATATGAACACGTCAACTTACGACCGCATGGAATCCAATCAATGGTTGATCCTTCGTCAAACAAGTAAACGGGCTCGAAGCCTTCAACACCGTCTTTCTGAATGAGACGAACGCGCAGAACTTTCCGTTCTTTATCATCGGGGATGAGCTTCGTCGGGAGCACCTGAATGACGACATCAGCATATTGCTTTTGAACGTCGATATAAGCCTCGAAGTCAGGGCGACGTGCATTGATAGAGGCCAGGACATCTTCGTAGGTGTGACCCCGCTCAGCCATGTCACGCTGAATTTTCCAGGCGATTTTTACATCATCGCTAATGTCAAGATAGACACTGAAGTCAAGGAGCGATCGCACGCGCTCATCGTACATGGGGTGCAATCCTTCGATGACAATCACGTGATTCGGCTCAATACGTTCAGGTGGGTCAATTTCACCCGTTTCGTGATTGTATATGGGCTTATCGATAGCCTCACCATTCTTGAGAGCCTTGATTTGCTCATACATAAGGTCGAAGTTATTCGCCTTGGGGTTTAAAGCTGTAACGCCAGCCGCTTTTCTCTGCTTACGATCCAAGCTATGGTAGTCATCCAAACAAATGACTGTCATAAACTCTTCACCGAAGAGATCTTCTAAGCGGCGCAAAAACGTTGACTTTCCACAACCCGAATCACCTGCAACACCAATTAAAACCACCCGATCCGGCTTACTCATTAGGCTCCCTCAATCAACACTCTCATACTATAAAGAACATACATACTCTTTAAGTCTTTCAAACCAACAGATCCCAAAAGACATCAGAGACTAGAACTCGATTCCTCAAAGGGTGATCCTCGACTTCCTAAATCACCTTAGCTGTCAGGAGCCAATCAACTCCGCTCAAACAATTATCAGGACAGAAAGGCAACGTTGACCGTGAACAGTAAACTTTACCTGATAATCAACAGCCAAGCATGCTAAACCACATCTCTTCTTATATAGCGATCTTCAGTACTCAATAAGTATTTAGTACTAGAGATCATTGTTGATATTATCAGAAGCCGATCCCTGCCACAAGGTACAGCATATAGGTATTTGGTTACCGATGGATCCAAAATCTAAAGGAAACATGGATCGACAGTGGCAAAAGCCACTCAAGGATCAAGGCGCTTTTTGTAGCGACAGAATACTTTGCTATGCCGATTGCTTAAGGGATTCAGCACTTAGACAGATAGTTCCCACCGATTGGATGACTCATCTTTGAGAGATCACAAGACCGGGGAGAAATGTCTGATTCCTGGCCTGGCCCGTCCTTGAGCCCTCAAAATGTGAGTGAGAAATTCAATCCGGTTATGTCGCCCGTCAGAGGACACACAGAGGGGGGCTGCCAAGGGTGATTGAAGGGGACCGCAAAGGGGCGGAGCTTAAATCCCGAGTTCGAGCTGAAGTTATGAGAAGACCGCCATCTATGTGCATTGATGCGTGAGTTGAGTACCAGCACAGTGTTAATCTATATACTAATTATCGAAACTATCTACCATTTGAGTCATCTGATTAATTCGTTTGACTAACTTCGTTTACCAGGACGTATGCATCTCTTCTCTAAGGGTGGCGATGGAGCTATTACCTAGACGTAATGATGAGAATGCCTTTGAGTAGGTGAGCGTTTGTCTATCGTCAGGCAGACTTATATGTTCACAGCATTCGTCCTCAGCGCGAGAGTTTGAGCTTCACGTATTTCAAGCTTCATCAGCAGAGTACGGTGAAGCCTGTTCTAAACGACTGTTAATCAGAATCGCTCCTGCACCATCGGGAGTGATGCAAGAGCATTTGGTGACAGTACAACAGCATTTAATGGTGCTGTTCGTTCCACTCCTGACCATTCAAAATCATTGAACACGACATGTATAACGCGAACGCAGTTGCTGGAAGTGTGACTAACACGACATACGGAAATCGACTTTTCATTTATGAAGTGGAAGGGTTCCGTCAAACTAACTCTTCTGATAAGTCTGGTAAACAAATTCGCCGCAGCGGTAGAACATTAATTACGGTTCCATACAACCGAATGGGGCAAGAGATGCGGCGGATTATGAGCATGGGTGGACGGATTGTTCGCATTCGCCCAGCTAGCTCAGAAGAGTCTAATGGCGGAGTTCCTTCTACATCAACAGTCAAACGTTCAGCAGAAGGTAAAGGTTCCATGACTCAGGCCAAGGATAAGAAGAGCACTGATGTTCCAGTTAATATTTATCGACCAAAATCACCCTTGATCGGCAAATGTGTTGAGAATTATCCGTTGGTTGGTGAAGACGGTATTGGCATTGTCCAGCACATTACGTTCGACGTGTCGAACAGTGACATGCGCTATCTTGAGGGCCAAAGTATTGGCATTATTCCTGAGGGAACAGATGATAACGGAAAGCCACACAAGCTACGTCTGTACTCGATCGCATCTACCCGTCATGGCGATAAGCTTGATGATGACACGGTTTCCCTGTGTGTGCGTCAGCTTGAGTATCAGCACCCTGAAACAGGCGAACTCGTAAAGGGCGTTTGTTCGACGTATCTTTGCAACCTCCCTGTTGGCTCCGACGTACAGATCACGGGACCCGTGGGTAAAGAAATGTTGCTGCCTGAAGATGAGGATGCAAACATCATCATGATGGCGACTGGAACGGGGATCGCGCCCTTCCGTGCGTATCTCTGGCGCATGTTTAAGGATGAAGAGCGAAAGTTAAACCCTGAGTACAACAACTTCAAAGGGTTCGCCTGGTTGATCTTTGGTATTCCAAAGACGCCTAACATTCTCTACAAGGAAGAGCTGGAGGCAATGCAAGAGAAGTATCCAGATAACTTCCGTCTCACCTATGCGATTAGCCGTGAGCAGCAAAATAAAGAGGGTGGGCGGATGTATATCCAGCACCGTGTTGCAGAGCATGCTACTGAATTGTGGAACATGATCAAAGATGAAAAGACCCACACCTACATTTGTGGTCTGAAGGGGATGGAAGACGGCATCGACGAGGCTCTCTCGGCTGAAGCGGCAAAAGAGGGTGTGGATTGGAAGGAATTCCAGCGTGAGATGAAGAAAGCTCACCGTTGGCACGTTGAAACTTACTAACTGTAGTCTAGATTCTGTAGTTTAGGCTAAGTTGAATAGCGCCATATTTAGTAGGGGCAAGGCGGTGCCTTGCCCCACCTGTAGCGTCAACTTGCAGCTAGTCTAAACTTCAATGACTGCAACGGTGTGATTATTCCACAGCCGCACAGGGATTCGCCGCACAAGGATCGACTGCCGCACAAGGCTCAGCCGCCGCGCA
>JAYKJC010000744.1:0-3843 GCA_035285885.1 Leptolyngbyaceae cyanobacterium
TTGTTTAGCGTATTCCTTGTTCCCAGCGTCTCGCTGGGAATGCCCGCGAGAGCCTCTGGCTCCCGTTCAAATTGGAGCCAGAGGCTCCCGCAACGGTTCCCTGCCAGAGACAGGGAACCAGAAATTACGGGAACCAGAGGGAGTCCGCATTCAGAAATGATGTTCGAAGGGGGCATACGACCGTATGCCCCCTTCTCTGGTACTTTATTTTTTTGGAAGTTCCTTACCGTTGATGGTAAGTCTGAGTGCGTCTACCATGCTCTGGATCGTTGTCAGGGCGATCGCCCTTAGACCCCATATTTGTCAGGCGATTCCAGGCATCACGAACCGCATGCTTTGCGTTTTCCCAGTCAAGGCCGCTTCCCTGATGGTCGCGGTGATACGTTTCTCGGATGTAAGGCTCTGCTTCGTCGTAGGTCATGCCGCGATCGCGACCAAACGCACTGTAGCTATCGTATCCTAGCCGATAGGCAGGAGCGAGCACATCATATCCCTGCGTTGAGTTGTAATAAGGTCGAGAGCGATAATTATTGCGCCAATACTCATCATTCTCGTGACGGCCTCGCTCAGAATCTGTTAATCGGTGCCATGCATCCTTAATGGCGTGCTTGGCTTTGTCCCAACTCAAACCGCTGTTTCCATGATGGCGCTCATAGTCCTGCCGGATATGGGGTTCAGCATCTTCATACAACATGTGGCGATCGCGCCCATACGTCGCATAGCTGTTATAGCCCATGTCGTAGGCCGGAGCATAGACATCATAGTCTTGCCCTTGGTCTACATACGGACGGGAACGGTAATTTTGACGCCAGTACGTATCATTCTGATGGCGATCGCGCGCAGAAACATCGACTCGATCCCAGGCGTCGCGGGTAGCATACTTCGCATCATTCCAGTCCAGACGACTGTGACCCCGTCGCTTTTCGTAGTCGTCCTTTAGGCGGGACTCCGCATCTGCATAGGTCATTCCTTCTTGCGCATACTTCGGATATCCTTCATATCCAGTGCGGTATGCAGGGGAATAGTCGGTATCGTAGTCGTAGTCGGATTTCACATAAGGACGTGAGCGATGGGTCTCTCGCCAATAGGAATCTTCGATGGTTGGGTCCGTTTTCTCGGCAGCGCTTTTACCCAGGAGTCCACCTGCGACAGAGCCGACGGCTGCACCCACAACCGCTCCGACAGAACCACCGAGTCCTCCACCGACGATGGTTCCGATGACACCGACGCCTGCGGCTCCTACTCCCGTTCCGACGGGATGAGAGCCCTTTTCCCCAGTGATGGGATCAGGATTAGCGTCTGGATTATTTTTGTAATTCTTATGATCGGCCATACAAATTTCAACCTCGTGTTGCGACTGATTGTTGCGACTCACTCTCCATTGCGATCGCCCCTTAAAATTCATTCAGAAAATTCATTCGGGAGAACTTGCTCAGCTTTGGAGCAGAGGCGATCGCAATTCAAAAGAGCCTTTATTCATACAGTAATGAGAAAGATTTCTATTCGCATCGGGTGTAAGGCAGAATCCCACAGATAGAAATTTTGGGTGATTCACCATCAAAAGACGTAGTTTCTCATTGGAGAATGGGGCGATCGCCCCCTGCCTCAAGCAGACATTTCAGTTACAGATCGGGTCAGGATATGCATAATGGAGCATGAGTTCCTGAAAACTCTTGTGTATTTACCGTGGTGACCCATGCCGCTGCAATTTGGACGTGAAATTTGTGGAGATCTGCACACTGCCGAGCAGCGAGAGTGGTTAGTGACCAATGGCATTGGCGGCTATGCGTGCGGCACTGTACCGGGAATTCTCACCCGCCATTATCACGGCATTCTAATTGCGGCTCTAGAACCTCCGGTGGGGCGCATGCTGATGGTGGCGAAGCTTGATGAATCCGCCATCTATCGCAACCAGATTTATGCGCTCTGTGCCAATCGCTGGGCCGATGGCATCGTGAATCCTGAGGGTCATCATTATCTGGAACAGTTTTATCTCGATGGGAGCGTTCCAACCTGGCGCTATGTGTTTTCTGACGCAGTGTTGATGAAACAAATCTGGATGGCCCAGGGCGAAAACACGACCTATGTTCGCTACACGCTGAACCGAGGCAGCAACGCTGTTTTGTTGAATGTGAAAGCCCTTGTTAATTACCGAAACCATCATGGCGGGTTAACGTTGGGCAACTGGGCCATTCTCCCTATCAAGCCACCAGAGGCGGATGGTTCTGATTCTGAGCCTCCCCAACCAAGTCAGATTGTCAAAAAAACATCGAAGAATGTTGGGGTAAAGTTGACGGCGTTTTACGGGGCGATTCCTTTTTACATCCGAGTCGATAAAGGGAGCGTGACGCCAGAGAGCCACTGGTATCACAATTTTGATTTAGCCGTCGAACACCGTCGAGGAACGGGAGAATCCGAAGATCATCTCCACGGGGCAACGGTGAAGCTCACGCTTTCTCAAGGGGAAAGCGCTACGGTGGTGGTGAGTACGAATCCAGATGCGTCTCTCGATGGGGAAACGGCATTGGGCGATCGCCACGCCTATGATCACTCTCTGCTGAACTCCTGGAACGCTTCGAATTCCAGTTCTTCTGAACCGTCACCCGACTGGATTCAGCAGTTGGTCTTCGCTGCCGACCAGTTCATCGTCGAGCGCCCTCTTGCTAAAGAAGCCGATGGCAAAACCATCATCGCCGGATATCCCTGGTTTAACGACTGGGGACGAGATACGATGGTTAGCTTACCTGGACTGACAATCGCCACCGGACGCCCCCAGATTGCCCGCCCGATTCTTCGCACCTTTGCCCGCTATTTAAACCGGGGCATGTTGCCCAATCTCTTTCCCGACCGGGGAAACACCCCAGACTACAACACTGCCGATGCCGTTCTCTGGTACTTTGAAGCCATTCGTGCCTACGATGCAGCCACCCAGGAGGATACCTTACTCGCTGAACTCTATCCGGCGCTAGAAGAAGTCATCGAGTGGCATCGCAACGGAACCCGATACAACATTCACCTGGATGCTGAAGATGGCTTGCTGTATGCAGGTGAACCGGGAATGCAGTTGACCTGGATGGATGTGAAGATTGGCGATTGGGTGGTGACGCCGCGCATGGGCAAGCCCATCGAGGTGAATGCCCTCTGGTACAACGCGCTGAAGACCATGAGTCAGTTTTCTATTCGACTGGGAAAACCTACCGCTCGATATGATGAGATGGCTGAACAGACTCGCGAGGGATTTCAGAAGTTTTGGAATCCCGTCAGTCGCTACTGCTATGACGTGATTGATACCCCCACGGGGCCGGATGAAGCCTTTCGTCCCAACCAGGTGTTTGCCGTGTCGCTTCCTTTTAAGGATGCTCATGATCAGGCTCCCCTGCTAAAACCGGATCAACAGAAGTCGGTGGTCAATGCGCTGGGGCGAGAACTTCTGACCTCCTATGGGTTGCGATCGCTCTCCACCACCGACCCCGACTATCGTCGCTACTACCAGGGGGGGCAAGCGGAACGAGACGCCGCCTATCATCAGGGCACCGTCTGGAGTTGGCTGCTGGGGGCGTATGTGCAGGCTCACCTGCGTGTGTATCATTCCCCTGCACAGGCTCGTGATTTGCTGGGGGCGATCGCCAATCATCTCTCTACCGCAGGACTCGGCACCATCAGCGAAATTTTTGACGGTGAGCCCCCCCATTACCATCGGGGATGCATCGCCCAAGCCTGGAGCGTCGCTGAAATTCTACGAGCATGGAAAACCATCGAGAATTTCGATAATCCAGAATAAGAACTGCCCGCCGCAGGAGCATGTTCCTTACTTTGAGATGGAAATTTGCCGTCGCTGGTTGG
>JAYKJC010000745.1:0-6064 GCA_035285885.1 Leptolyngbyaceae cyanobacterium
ATTTCTCTAGCCTATTCCTTCAATCTTCTAGAAGGACGTGCGTGCGGGCACGACCTCCAGAGGACATTTGAGGTAAGTGATGGATTGTATGTTACTTACGCAGGCTGCTTCGCTGCTTCCATTTGACGAGCTACGAAGGGCCAGTTCACCAGATTGTTCAAGAATGTCTCCGCATACTTAGCCCGTCCGTTCTGATAATCCAGGTAGTAAGCGTGCTCCCAAACGTCCATCGTCAGCAGAGGGTTCTGGTTGAACACGATGGGGTTCACCGCATTTGAGGTGCTGACAATCTTAAGCGTTCCGTTCTCTAGAACCAGCCATGTCCAGCCGCTGCCAAACTGTCCAGTTGCAGAAGATTTGAACGCTTCTTTGAATGCATCCATGCCGCCCAAATCAGACTTAATCTTCTCGGCTAACTCACCTTGGGGATGAGTCTTTTGAGGGGACATGCATGACCAGTAAAAAGTATGGTTCCATGCTTGAGCTGCGTTGTTGTGCAGCTTGCTCAACTCGGGATTGTTGTAAGCAGCGCGAATGACTTCCTCAATAGACTTGTCTGCCATGCCTGCGTCTTGCGCCAACTGATTGTAGTTGTTGACGTACTTTGCATGGTGCTTGTCGTGGTGAAATTCGAGAGTACTCGAAGAGATATGGGGTTCCAAATCGCTGTAACCGTAGGGTAAATCAGGCAATGTGTAAGCCATGAGGAATTTCCTCCTAGTTGCTTCTTGCAGAATTCTGTTTTCCCTTAGCACTATGACGGATGGGAAGAGGATTATTGATGGGTCAGAAGACTGAAGCCCTTCTCTGCAAAAAGGTAGAAATCTGTAATTCGCAGGAAGTGGAGAGCTAACGGCCAAAGATATCTGCATCTCTACTTCTACTCGACAGACAAAGGTTAAGGCGATGTCTAGCAAAGAAAATACCTGCATTCCCGCGTTTTCTCCACTTGGGAGAAAGCCCAAATCAACGGCAAATTCATTCCTAGAAATCTCCTAACTTGTTCGGACAGATGCGTTACGGCTAACGCCTAACGCATCCTATGCCTACAGAATTCATCAACAGAATTCATCAATAGGGATGAAGGATGCTTCTATCGGAAGAAGGCTGACGGAGCGGCTATTTCTCTTCAACAATTGAAAAGAAGAATAAGCTTATTACAACATTTATGGTGTTTGGTAATCGTAACAGTCGATTTAACGACGCATCTGATCGGGATGGCTTTAAGCCTGAAAAGTCTGGCAATCCTAATGATCAGTCGAATGATCAGAATGGAAAGGGATTTTTCTTGGGACGGAAGTCGGGCGATCGCCCCCGTTCTCCCCGAAATGGCCCTGGAGGCTCTGGGTTTGGCTGGTTAGGGCGATCGCTTCTGTTTGTCGCCATTGGCTTGCTCATCATCAACTTCCTCGGTTCGTCTCTGCGGCAAGGGCGGGCAGAAACTGTTCCCTACAGCCAGTTTCTAGAGCAGGTGGACAACAATCAGGTCGAGCGAGCGGTGATTGCCCCTGAGCAGATTCGGTATGCGCTGAAATCGAGTGGTGCGGAGAGTGACGCAGCAGAGGCGGCAGACACACCCGATGTGCAAAGTCAGAGGGCTCCTTTGCCGTTGCAAACCGTTCCCGTGCAGAATGATCAGAATTTGACGGAGCTGTTGCGATCGCACGATGTGGAGTTCTCAGTGATTCCTCCTCAAGATGGAGGTTTCTGGGGCTTTCTAATCAACTGGTTACTGTTTCCCCTTGTGTTTTTGGGCATCTGGTTATTTATCTTGCGGCGATCGCAGGGCGGCGGCATCAGCGGTGCGGCATCGCTCGGTGTGGGTAAGAGCAGAGCGCGACTTTACGCAGAAGGCGACACCAAGACCACCTTTGACGACGTGGCTGGGGTGGAAGAGTCGAAGGCTGAGCTGCAAGAAGTTGTGGACTTCCTCAAGAACTCAACCAAGTACACTCGCCTTGGGGCTAAGATTCCCAAAGGCGTCTTGCTGATTGGCCCACCGGGAACTGGAAAAACACTCCTGGCTCGGGCTGTTGCTGGAGAAGCTAACGTTCCATTCCTCAGCATCTCGGGTTCTGAGTTTATTGAACTGTTTGTGGGCGTTGGGGCTTCTCGGGTGCGTGATCTGTTCGAGCAGGCCAAAAAGAAAGCGCCCTGCATCGTCTTCATTGACGAACTGGATGCCCTGGGTAAGTCTCGGGGAGGCCAAAGTCCCTTAGCGGGCGGTGGCATGAGTGAGCAGGAGCAAACGCTGAACCAGCTCCTGAGCGAAATGGATGGCTTTGATGCCAACAATGGGGTTGTGATTCTCGCTGCTACGAATCGCCCTGAAGTGCTAGACCCTGCCCTCCAGCGACCCGGACGATTTGACCGTCAGGTGGTGGTCGATCGCCCCGACAAACCGGGACGGATGGCCATTCTGGAGGTTCATACTCCAAATGTGAAGCTGTCAGAAGATGTAGAACTGGAGCGACTTGCTGCTCGCACCCCTGGCTTTGCTGGAGCTGACCTGGCCAATCTGGTGAATGAGGCAGCGTTGCTGGCTGCACGTCGGGGTGCCGATGAGGTTCACATGGCGGACTTTAATGAGGCGGTCGAGCGGGTTGTGGCTGGACTGAAGAAGAAGAGTCGGGTGCTTTCTGAAGGAGAACGCAAGACGGTCGCCTATCACGAAACGGGTCATGCGATCGTTGGGTCGCTGATGCCCGGTGCGGGAATCGTGGAGAAAATTTCTATCGTGCCCCGTGGGGTAGGCGCATTGGGCTATACCTTGCAGTTGCCGGAAGAAGATAAGTTTCTCGTCGGTGAAGACGAACTGCGGGGACGCATTGCCATTCTCCTGGCGGGGCGATCGGCAGAAGAGTTGATCTTCGGTAAGGTATCCACTGGCGCAGGGGACGACATTCAGAAAGCCACAGACATGGCCGAACGGTTCGTGACCGTCTACGGCATGAGTGAGAAACTGGGGCCGATCGCCTTTGAGCGGCGACAGCAGCAGTTCATCGAAGGACTTAGTAATCCTCGCCGCACCGTCAGTCCCCAGGTGATGGAAGCAATTGATCGAGAGGTGAAAGAACTGGTTGATGGTGCGCACCACATGGCTCTGGAAATTCTTGCTCAAAATCGTCAGGTACTTGAAGAAACAGCTCAGGCACTTCTGGAGACGGAGGTATTAGAGTCCACCGTTTTGAGTGAGCGGCTGAATCAAGTGCAGGCACCGGAGCAGCTTAAGACGTGGTTGGACACGGGTGATTTCTCTGGAGGTTACTCAAAGTCTCAACCCGATCACCATGTTCAGCTTGTCTAAGGACAGTGTGTTCGGCACCGTCTGTCAGAAAGCCATGAACGAGACGTATAGCTTTATGCGCACTGGTGCAGTACGGGAGCGTGGGTGCACCGTGTGTGTTTAGCGCTGATGTCTGGTTCCCTGCATCTGGCAGGGAATCGCTACGGGAGTCTCTGGCTCCAATTTGAAGGGGAGCCAGAGGCTCTAGACGGTGTTCCCAGCGAGACGCTGGAAACAAGAGAGAAGTTGAAGAAAGAGGGTTTTGGGCACGCTCAAAGCTCTCTTTTTTCGTTGCAAGCGTAAGACGTTTGCCCAGTCATGGTGATGCGTGCTAAGCAATGAACGTTCAGTCATTGGCCCAGAAGCGCTATAGTCTATGGGGGATGAGGAGTCCTCGGGCTCGTCGATGGATTCAATGGCTGAGGTTTGGAGGCAGAGATGAAGCAGTGGCGACTTTATAGCATCGTGACCATTTTGGGATTGGCGATCGCCCTTTCCGTCAGTCTCCTATCGCGCACTTCGGTTCAAGCCCAGATTGAGCGACCCACGCTATTTCAACAACAGCCCACCCCAACAGAACTGCGAGGAGTGTGGCTGACCAACATCGACAGTCGCGTTTTATTTTCTCAGCAAGAACTGAATCACGGCATTCAGCGGTTGGCAGGGCTAAATTTCAACACGATTTACCCCTCGGTTTGGAACTGGGGCTATACGCTCTATCCCAGTGAGGCGATGAATCAGGCCATTGGTGAATCGGTCGATCCGCACCCAGCGCTGCACGGGCGAGATCTGCTAGAAGAGGCGATCGCCGAAGGCCATCGACAGGGCTTAGAGGTCATTCCCTGGTTTGAATTTGGCCTATTGTCACCTTCGTATTCTGAACTGGCGCGGCAGCATCCCGATTGGATCACCGCACGGCAGGATGGAACGACAGTGGTCATGCAGGGACGGCATCCCCGCAGGTGGCTCAATCCCTTTAAGCCAGAGGTGCAGGAGCTTTTGGTCGGCATCATTCGAGAAGTAGTGACCCGCTATGACGTGGACGGCATTCAGCTTGACGACCACTTTGGAATGCCCGTAGAGCTGGGCTATGACGAATACACCGTGGCTCGCTACAAAGCCGATCACGATGGAGACGAGCCCCCCGACGATCCGAAAGATCCGGAATGGATGCGATGGCGGGCGGACGAGATCACGGCGCTGATGGGTCGCATTGTGCAGACGGTCAAAGCCATCAAGCCCGACTGTCGGGTGTCGCTGTCGCCTAACCCCCATCCCTTTGCCTATGAATTTTTTCTGCAAGACTGGGCGCAGTGGGTCGAGAATGGCTGGCTCGATGAGCTAATTATTCAGGTCTATCGCAGTGGCGTTGAGAGTTTTGTGAATGTGCTGGAGCAGCCGGATGTGGCAGAAATGAAAGACCGTCTCCCGGTGGGCATTGGCATTCTCACGGGATTAAAGAATCGTCCCACTGATTTTGACTTGATTGAGGCGCAGGTAAACGCAGTCCGAAATCGCCAGTTTGCGGGGGTGTCCTTCTTTTTCTATGAATCGTTGGGCGATCGCGATGACCAGTTCCAAGCCCTTTTCTCTGACCCAGCCCAACGACCCTAGTCAATGCAACTGTTGACTCCAGTGATTCGTTTTTTGATACCGCCAATTCGGTTTTAGACCCCATCGATTCAGTTCTCACCCGTGTCGGTGTAGGGCGATCGCCTGAAGGCAATGAGAGAATCGCAGAACCTTATAATTGACATAATCGAAGCTGCCACAGATTGCCCTCCTTTCGCTTCCGGTGAGAATCTGAAACGGTCACATCTAGTTTTAACTGAGTTTCATCATGCCTTGTCTGCGACGGCTGGGACTGAGGCAATGCAAGTCATGGATGAATGTTAAGATTCCCAGCAAAATGGTGCGTTTGCTGTTCAGCAGCGCACTCTACGAGAGCTTATCTTCCTGTACCAGTCCCAGCCAAAAAACGAAGCCAGCTAACATTTCGCCTGAGCGGCTGCAACCAACCTTGTCAATCCATTAGAACCTTTCTTCAGTCCGCTCCAACCGCGTTATTAGCCTGGACTTGGCACCAGTTAATTCAGCAAAGCTTCGTATTCATCATGGGCACCAATCCAAAACCAGTAATAGTCGTCACCCTTCTTCAAAGCTAATGCTCGATAACCACCGCTGACACGGGCAGACCACAGATTTTTCCCTACCTTCTTAAAGTGTAAGGAAGGATGCAGCGGATTTTTTTGCCAAAGTTGATACGCTTTTTGAGCTTGTTCCTTCACCTCTGGATTTAACTCTGCATATGCTTTCCAGAAGTCAGGTGTTGTGAATGACTTCATCAAGACTTCTCACTCGGTTAGCTGCAATATCTTCCTCTGCCCTGGCAATCAATTTGTCCAGTTTGCCTGACGCTAAATCAGCTTCAATTTGCCGATCCCACATCTCATCCAAATACTCTTGTAACCAAACTGAGAGTTGACGAACGTCACCCTTAGGTAATTTTTTAATAGCTGCTTCGATTTCTGGCAAGGTAGTCATAAAAAATGCGCTTTAGACTGACTCTATAGTATCGCAATCAAGTCATGCTCTGGTTCTCAGCAGAAGCCCTTGACGTACTACCCTACAGAAACCTTTCACCAACTTGGACTTGAATATACAGATAACTTGGATACACTGCCCAACTGGAAGCTTTAGGACTAACGTTGCCTATCACCCGCCGCAGTTAGCCTTTGTATCATATCAATCTACTTTCGGCGGTCGGTGTGCATGGGC
>JAYKJC010000746.1:0-5935 GCA_035285885.1 Leptolyngbyaceae cyanobacterium
TGGATCAGTCAATGCTTCCTACACTGAATGATTTTGGGATTTATAAGCCAGGATATATTCGAAAAGTGGATAAAAGGGGACATTGGAAACCTGAAGACTCTTATGATTTAGAGAGTCGAGCGAAAATTGCTGCTGAGAGAATCTTTAAACTTAATTCTAAGAATTTATATAGTTTATGGTACGTCGAAACTGCCGAGCAGTTTTATGGGATGGTAGCGGTTTTGAGTGCAGGACGAACACCGAAAAATCAGGACATCGATTTTTTGTGGATCGATGCGGAAGAATTGTCCTCCGCATCAATTGAACCTGAACCTGTGCCTGAGGGGCAGTGCTTGTTTGTACAGAGTATGCACTTTAATGCCTACATTGACCCAGCGGCGGCAGAACAATTATGTCTCATCATGATGCAGGCAGATAGAGAAGCCCAGCGATGCAAAAAGAGACAACACACTAAACTTATTCTGGAATATCAAGCAGAAAAGGGATGCAAGGATACTGAAACCAGCCAAGAAAACTGTGATTGCGAAGCAATAAGTTCATAAACAAAATATGGTCATTTCAGTACCCTTAGAATACTAACAGTTGAATTTTACCTATGCTCCAACCGCTTCCTTCGCGGCATACAGCACTTCTGCACTGATGTCTGAGAAGCCGCGCTCGCGGGCAAACTTCTCAGTGTTGCGCTTTACCTTACCTCGCACGAAGCCAGGAATCCGGTTCAGCTCGGCCAGGCCATCTTTCGTCCAGTTCAAATCGGACTCTGCGGACATGCCCTTGGTGATGACTTCCTTGGTGTCGTGTCCGCCGAAGATTTCCAGCAGGTGATCTTCCATGCCGAGGGTGAAGGAGTTGTAGACCAGATCCACCACCTGGTTCGCGCCTTCATAACCTAAGAATGGCGTGTAGCCGACGGGGAAGTTTTGGATGTGGATGGGGGAGGCGATGACGCCGCAGGGAATGTCGAGTCGCTTGCCGACATGACGCTCCATTTGGGTGCCGAAGATAGCGGCAGGTTCGAGCTGGGCAATTTTGTCGGCGATCGCCCCATTATCGTCACTAATCAACACCTCGTCGCAGTATTCGCTGACTTCTGCTTTGAACCAGTCTGCATCATACTTGCAGTAAGTTCCTGCCAGCACCACATGGATGCCCATTTCACGGGCCAGCACTTTGGTCATGGCAGCGGCGTGGGTGTTGTCGCCAAAGACGACGGCTTTCTTACCCGTCAGGTTTTGGCAGTCGATGGAGCGGGAGAACCAGGCTGCTTGGGAGACGAAGCGGGTTTGTTCATCAATAAATGCTTCGTAATCGACATTAGCGCCCTGCTCGTTGAGCACCTTTTGGATGGCGCGAATGCAGCGGGCAGTTTCCACGACGCCCATGGGTGTGATATCGACCGTGGGTGTGCCGAACTGGGCTTTGAGATAGTCTGCTGTCATCACCCCGAGTTCTCGATAGGGCACCAGGTTGAACCATGCACGAGGCAGGTTCTTCAGTTCATGAACGGAGGCTCCCTCTGGAATGACCGCATTGACCTCAATGCCAAGCTCACCCATGAGCTTCCGCAGTTCCTTGGCGTCGTGGTTATTGTGGAATCCCAGTGTCGAGATGCCGATGATGTTAACCGACGGTTTTTCGGTCTTGGTTTCGACCAGGTCTCCCTTCTTTTGCGCCTTTTTAATGTAGTATTCGACGATTTGCTGAAGGGTGCGATCGGCGGCCTGAAGTTCGTTGACCCGGTAGTGATTCACGTCGGCCAGCAGCACATCGCCCTGGGCATCCAGCTGTGCCCGCTCGACAAAGTTCTCCAGGTCTTCTTGCAAAATGCTGGAGGTGCAGGTCGGGGTCAGCACAATCAGGTCAGGGCGTTCCTCCTGATCTTTACGAACGATGTTGTTGACGACTTTTTCTTGAGAACCGCGCGCCAAAACATTGCGATCGACCACGCTTGCGGTCACAGGCGTGTATTCCCGCTCACGGGACAACATCGACCGCATCACGTTGAAGTAGTCGTCGCCCAAGGGGGCATGCATGATGGCATGGACATTCTTAAAGGAACTGGCAATCCGCAAGGTGCCAATATGAGCAGGGCCTGCATACATCCAGTAGGCCAATTTCATCGGGGTAATCTCCAGTAGGGTGAGCGTTAGTCGCCCTATGAGATCGAAGGTGTTGAAGGTGTGAAGGTTGGTTGATTTTTGAAGTTTAACTTCTTGAAGGTTAGCTTTTTGAAGGTTGACTTAGATTCTCGCAGAGATACCTAGCTTTGTGAGCGATCGCCCCTATTCTTGCAACGAATCTTCACAGCGGATGGGTATCCATACGATACATTCTATTTCTATAAAGTTGTCACTCGTATCGGGAATTACTGAGTTCATCATGTAGTTCTCTATTACGCGCATAACGTACTCACATAGAGTCTTGCAACCGCGTTGAGAACGAATGTACTTAGCCAGCGCGCATAGCGCTGTAAAGCGAAACGCGGTTAAATTGCATCTACCTTTCAGACTTTAAAATCAGCCGCGATGTGTATTTGAATTGAGCATTTAAGTTGAATATTCAAATACAGCTTCGAGCCCAGAATTCACGATGATGCTGCCTTTTGCTTGGGGATAAACGTTGCACGCATCATATCAACTCACAGATTTTGAAGTACCGAACGCGCCACTTCATTTGGGGATTTGAACCATAACGGCGATCGCTCGCTGTATCAATAATTTCGACCCTTTTGGGTAAATCGAGCAGACGTTACCATCTGCTATTTGGCTCTTACCAGAACATCCGCTTGTTTGGCATTCGCCAGAACATCTGCTTGTTTGGCTTTCGCCAAATGTGGCCAAGACTTTACGTACTTGATTTTGCTTGATATTCACCCAACGGCAGGGGCGATCGCAACGGACGTGTGCGGGATTGTCCTGCGCCCACTTCACACGAATTACTTACTTCACTTCAACCAAAGGAGACACGATCATGATTGGAATTCCTGCTGGAAACGAATTTCGCGTCAACACAACGACTGCCAGCGCCCAAGACACCGCATCGGTTGCCGTCGATGCCCAGGGCAACTATGTTGTGGTGTGGGAAAGCTTTGGCCAAGATGGCGATCGCGACGGGGTGTATGCGCAACGGTATGATCACCTGGGCAATGCCATCGGTGGCGAGATTTTGGTCAACACCTCAACATCTGATGAACAAGGTGACCCGGTCGTGGCAATGGATGCCAACGGTAATTTTGTTGTGGCCTGGACAGATAGAGACCCCCTGGTGGCAACCAGTGGAGCTGTGTATGCCCGTCGCTTTGATAGCAATGGGAATGCACTCGGTAGTCAGTTTCTGGTCAATACGACGACGACGAATGCTCAAGATACTCCGGCGATCGCCATGAATGCGGATGGTCGTTTTGTCATCACCTGGGAAAGCTTCGATCAGGATGGAGACGGAGATGGAGTCTATGCTCAGGTCTATGACAGCCTGGGAAATGAGGTGGGTGGCGAAATTGCAGTTAATACCACCACCACCGACGAGCAAGGAGATCCTGTGGTAGGCATTGATGCCAACGGCAATTTTGTCATCGCCTGGACCGATCGCAATCCTGCGGATTCAACGAGCGGTGCAGTACGTGCCCGCCGTTTTGATAGTGCAGGAAATCCTCTTGGGAGTCAATTTCTTGTTAACACCACCACGACGGATGCCCAGGATACTCCGGCGATCGCCATGAATGCGAACGGTGACTTCGTGATTGCCTGGGAAAGCTTCAATCAAGATGGAGATGGAGAAGGCGTCTACGCCCAGCGCTATAGCAACACGGGGGCAGCGGTTGGAGGTGAAATTGCCGTCAACACAACCACCAGTTCAAACCAGGATGACCCCTCAGTTGCCATTGATGCCGCAGGCAACTTTCTCGTCGCATGGGAAAGCTTTGGGCAAGATGGCAGTAGCGATGGAGTGTATGGCCAGTACTTCGACACTGCGGGAGCCAAAGTTGGCACTGAATTTCGGATCAATACCTTCACCAACAGTTCTCAGTCAGAAGTGGCCTTAGCGATGGATGCCGATGGAAATGCGATCGCCGTTTGGCAAAGCTTTGAGCAAGACGGTGACTCCAATGGGGTGTATGCTCAGCAGTTTGGGATTCCCTCTGTGGTGGAGTTTTCTCAAGGCAACTACATTCTGAATGAAGAGGGAACGGTCATTGGCTCGGAAGTGACACTGACTCGGACCCATGACCTCTTGACCTCAGAGGTGCAGGTCACCGTTGCGGGCGGCAGCGCCACGGCTGGAGCAGACTACACTAATAGCTTCCCGCTAACAGTGACGTTTAATCCTGGAGAAACCAGCAAAACCGTTACGATTCCCGTCCTGGAAGACTTGCTCATCGAAGGAACCGAAACCCTCAACCTCAGCTTGATAGCAACCAGCAACGCCAGCATTGGCAGTCAGAATTCAACAACGGTCAACATTATTGACATTGTACCATCGGTTGGCTTAAACCTGGTCGGAACAGCGAATGATGATGTTTTACTTGGGTCTGACCACGATGACATTATTCGAGGACTGGCGGGTGACGATCGGCTGAAAGGCCGCAGCGGAGATGACCGTATGATTGGGGGTGGCGGTAAAGATAAGTTAATTGGCGGCAGCGACGACGACATCCTCAAAGGGGGTGGCGATAACGACAAGCTCGTGGGCAACGCTGGCGATGATATTCTCAACGGCGGCGGCGGCAACGACAAGCTCAAGGGCGGCTCCGGAGAAGACGTTCTCCAGGGTCAAAAGGGGAATGACAAACTCTTTGGTGGAGCGGATAACGATATCTTTGTGCTCAAAAAAGGCCACGGTACTGATTTGATCCGTGACTTTGAACTGGGGGATGATCTGATCCAGCTCCAGGGCAGCCTCAGCTTCAGCGACCTGACGTTCCAGCAGCAAGGCAACAAGGCGTTGATTATTGCTGACGGTGAAGAACTGGCAGTACTCCAAGGCATCCAGACCAGCCAACTGAGTCAGGCTAATTTCATCTAATCAGGTACCCCTGAGCCATTTTCGCCTTGACACGAATGGAGGGCTGAGCAGATGGAGGGCTGAGCGAAGTCGAAGCCCTCCACCTATTGTTTGGAGTTTAGACAGACTACAAATTTACGCTATGGGTAGGGTCAAGGCATTGCCTTGACCCTACTGGATATACAAATTTATAAGGAGATTATAAGAAGGCGATCGCCCCCCTTCACATCTCCTGGTTTCCTTGTAAGAATGTCAGTGGCTAGAGCACGTTTTCAGACTGTCGGTTAACGTGCGTTCCCCAGGCGTACCCACATCTTTCAGATGCTTGGGTGCGCCATCCTCATCGCGACTTTTAGTTGATCTGCTGTCGCACCCACTCCCGAAATTCCCGAATCCAAATCGTGAATCAGAGCTTCATACGTGGCCCAACTGACATTTTGCAGCACGATGTGACTTTGAGGCGAGGCGATCGTAGTCGTCATACAAGTTTCCTCTGCAAATACAGGTCACGTCTGTTCATCCAAGCTCAAATTCTGCAACTCTTTTAATTCCTGGAATGTCTTCTGTCATAAATATCTTGTAGAGATCGCTGAGATTCTCGATGAGGTCTTCCAAATCAACACCCTGTGTCCAGTGGTCTGGAAACTCATTCAAATGACCTAAGAACATTCCATCCGATTCTTTCCAATACGTATATGCAATCTTCATGATGAAACCTCAAATCGAGCTGGATTTTGCATATTATCGCGGTCTTATCTTAACAAGCTTAGATTGCCGCTACATTTTCGTAAGAAGTGCCCACTCTTCAGTTTCATCCAGTTTTTTAGAAGGCTTTAAGCCAAGTTGTTTGAGTTTTGGCTTATCTAGCAACAGGTAGATTTGATTACTATTTCGCCACTGTTGGCGCAACTGTCGATTGGACTTGGGCAGCACA
>JAYKJC010000747.1:0-7195 GCA_035285885.1 Leptolyngbyaceae cyanobacterium
ATTTGACCGATGCAAGCCTGGTGAGAGCTGAAATTAGCAGCGCAAACTTATCTGGAGCTATCCTCAGCGGAACGACCATGCCTGACGGAGAGATTTTTCGGTAAATTGCTGAGGTAGAAATCCTGAATTTATCAGCTATGAATGCAGTGTTCGAGGTGGAGAGTGGAGAAGATTTCGTCGGCGTGGAGTGCTTTTGCTGCGATCGCACTTATTCTTCGAGCTTTCGAATACGAATTGAATAAGGGGTAATAACGCTAAAGTTGCTAGACACTTCATGCCCGTGTTCTTGAATTGCCTGAGAAACAACAATTCCTTTTTGAGAAGGCGATAGACCCTCCAGGCGAATCAAAACGACACCGGATGTAACCAATTTCAGACGAAATACTAATTCACCAAAATCTTTGTCGGCAGTGATTAAGGGAATGTTTTCCTGCCGGGCTAAGTCCAGTACAACTTCATCCGAACTGCCTGGTGCAAACTCCAAGACATACAAAATCTCGTGATTGTCAAACCGGAGTTGCTGCACAATCTGGCGATCAACACCTTCATCAGCAACGAATTTCATGAGGCTTGATGAGCCAATGGATAAATGACATCGGCGTGGAGTGCTTTTGCTGCAAACGCCAATGCTGATTGAATCCCGTCAGTGGTTAAAGATGGGTGTGCGGCTAATATCTGTTCGACAGACTCCCCGGCAGCGAGTTTGGTCAGTATGAGTTCCACAGTGATACGCGTTCCAGCCACGACAGGCTTTCCCATCATTATTTTGGGATCAGAAATAATTTCCGGTGCCATAGGTTTTTGCATAGTGGATATCTCTTTTAATCATACGTGTTGAAGAAAGGTGATGACGCCCTACTCAAATATTCTGCCTCGTGATACGACGGCTAGCTATGAATGCGGGGTTCGGGGTACAGGGTAGCTAGAATGTCGCTTTCGACTTCGGCGAGTTCTTCAAGGCGCTGCATAACTGTAGGGCGATCGCCATAAGTCGTGGCCAGCGTCCAGTACACTCCGTAATGTCGAGCTTCAGAGGCCATCAGTCCCTTATAGAACTGGCTCAACTCTGGGTCGGGGCAATGTTCTGCCAAAAGCCCCAATCGCTCATGGCTACGGGCTTCGATGAGAGCGGAGATCAGCAGGGAGTCCATCAACCGTTCTGGTTCATGACGACGCACCTGAGCTTTGAGCGTTGCACCATAGGGCGGTGCCGCAAGGGGGCCGAGGGGAATGCCCCGTCGTTCGAGCCAGCGGTTCACTTGCTCAAAGTGTTCGAGTTCTTCTTGGGCGATCGCCGTTAGCTTATGCACCAGCGCTGTATTGGAGGGGTAGCGGCACAGCAAATTCAGAGCAACCCCTGCGGCTTTCCGTTCACAGTGAGAATGATCAAGGAGGATGGTGTCGAGGTTGGCGATCGCCATTTCGACCCAGGCGTGAGAGGTGGGTTGGTTAAGAAATTTAATGGTTTGCTGTGGGGTGGAGACCATGAGGACTTGAATAGAAGAATACGTTCACTGTACCCCGTTTCGGAGGGTTCAGATTTGAGTGTTGATGCAAGCACTCTGCCCGCATTGACACACAATTCTAAACATATTTCCCGTTTCAGGAAAGACAGATTCGGAATTCATGAGTGGTGTCGTGTTGCAGTTCTATGAACGAAACCATGAATGAAAATACACGAACGTTCATTTCCCTTCTCCAATGTCCCCTAGGAAGTTTTCTATGACTACTCAAACCGCGTCTCATTCCAGTGTGGCTTCTGCATCCGATATCGCTACGGCGCGTCAACTGATTGATGCCTTTGAGCAATCCCAAGCTCCTGGTGTCTGGCCTCATTTAGAGAAAGCCGAAGTGATTGCTACTCTGCGGGATCGGATTGCGAATCCGTTTCGCCTCGACCAAAAGCAGCAGCCGTTTTGCGGCCCCACCTCTATCGTGTTTGAGCTGATTCGTAAGCAGCCGATTCGTTACGTCCACATGTGTCAGCAGCTTTTTGAACAGGGTAAGTTCCAGGGCTATACGCGCACGGTTGAAGCACCCTATCAGCTCCGCGAAAACAGCCGGGGAATGGACATGGCTCAGGCCGACTGGATGCTGATTGCCACCATGCGAGAGTCTGAAAACCTGCTGTTCAAAGTAGACCCCAACGCGCCGACCCTGGTTCGCAACATTGCGGGGATGACGAAATCGTGGGAGATGAAAGGCTGGACGAAGGAAATTCTGGGCTATGCCAATGTCGAGTACTACCATGCCTATCTTTTACGGGACATCTCGGCCATGCAAAAGGCTAAGGCGGCGATCGCCCAAGGGGGTGTGGCGTTTGCCCTGGTGACCGCAGGCGGCATGTACAGCAAAGAAGACATGCTCACTCGTTCGGATAGCAAGTCTGTCAAGAAAGTAGCGATGCCCGATCACTGGATCGTGCTGGTGGACATTGAAGACATCCCCGCAACGCTGTCCTGGCGAGGCGTTGCCTATCGCAGTGACAAAACAACCCTCAAGTTTGACACCTTTACCTGGGCACGCCGAGTGCCTGTGGATATCGGTCGAGCGGCTTTCCGTCGCTTTTTCTGGGGTGTGGTGATTGGCCAACCTTAGCGCGATACGCCGGGTAAGCGAACAGACTCCCGGCGATCGCCCCATCCCTTACAATGATCAGCAGAGGCAACATTTCTCTCAGAGGAGGCTCGGCCATGATTGCTGCCCCCGAACGTCATCGGTTAACACCGCAAGAATATTTTGAATGGGAAGCCCAGCAAGAGCTGCGGTATGAGTATTTTGATGGCGAAGTTTTTGCGATGACAGGAGGGACGCTGCCCCACGGTCGCATCGGATTAAATGTGAGTTCACTATTGAAGTCGCATGTCCGAGGAAAAGGCTGTATTGTATTTAACTCTGATTGCAAAGTCGGGATTTCAGAAACAGGACCGTTTACATATCCGGACGCTAGTGTGAGCTGTGATGAGCGCGATCGCACAGCAGAGAATTTCATTCGATTCCCCTGTCTCATTGTTGAAGTGTTATCGCCCAGCACTGAAGCCTATGACCGGGGTGGAAAATTTGCCCTTTATCGTCGGCTAGACAGCTTACAGGAATATGTTCTTGTGGGGTCTGAAACCAATACTGTCGAGGTCTTTCGACGCAACCAAAACGGCACCTGGTCATTTATTCCTTACAGTGAGGGTGATGAGATTGAGCTAGCCAGCGTAAGCCTAACCACCTCCATAGATGCGATTTACGAAGATGTGACACTGGTTCAACCTCAACCTCAAGAAGAGTCAATGTCAGAATCAGAATGATCAATGTGGAGGGCGATCGCCCTCCACAGATCATACTCTCAGCCCCCTAAATCTTAATTTATTTGCAATCCAAGATTAAACTAACTTCTTTAAGATCCTCCTGCAGCTCAAACTTGGCGGACAGCAGAATGTTCAGAGCATTTGTTCTTCTAACGCTTCTACTGGACGCATAGGTAAATCACTGTTGCTTTAGGAGTGCAATCATATGAGCCAAATTGCAGAACTCGCGCATCACGATCCGTCTACACTTAAGCAAAAGAATCCGATTCTCCAGTGGATAAGTGTATTGTTGCTTGTTTACTTATTAATCGTCGCTGTTGGTGTCATAGGCACAGGGTTTAAGTCCGCAACGGGAGCAAGAGCAGAGGAACTTTTTGCTTTTGCAACAAACCCCTTCATGGGTCTGATCGTCGGTACGGTAGCGACTGCTCTTATTCAATCGTCTAGTACGGTAACCTCAATTATTGTCGGCTTAGTTGCAGGTGGTTTGCCCGTCGTTACTGCCATTCCAATGGTAATGGGGGCCAATATTGGAACAACAATTACAAATACATTAGTCAGCTTAGGACATGTCTCAGATAAACAGGAGTTTAAGAGAGCATT
The DNA here is from genome assembly GCA_035285885.1 of Leptolyngbyaceae cyanobacterium. Classification (GTDB taxonomy): domain Bacteria; phylum Cyanobacteriota; class Cyanobacteriia; order CAKZMO01; family CAKZMO01; genus JBCCWF01. Next base: position 3,903 of record JAYKJC010000747.1, read on the forward strand.
TGCGGCAGCAACCGTTCATGATTTCTTCAATTTGCTGAGTGTTGTTATTTTCTTGCCATTAGAAATCCTCTTTCATCCGCTAGAAAAGATGGGTTTGTTTTTTGCCAATGCTCTAGTTGGAGGCAGCTCCATGAGCATGAAAAATTTCGATGTGGTGAAAACAGCAACAGCCCCTGGTGTTACCCTGTTTAAGACTGTTACTCACATCTTTCCAGCACCGTTTGATGGCATTCTGATGATTGTTCTCGGCATCGGGCTTATCTTTTTAACCATCACCTTTATCGGAAAGTTGCTGAAGGTTCTAATGGTGGGTCGTGCCAAAGATATTCTGCACACAGCGATTGGTCGTGGGCCTATTGCTGGTATTCTAGCCGGGACGCGGATTACAATTTTGGTTCAGTCTTCGTCAACAACGACAAGCTTGATGGTTCCACTGGCTGGAGCAGGCGTGTTCGGCTTAGCCCAGGTCTACCCCTTTACTTTGGGAGCAAACATCGGTACCTGTGTCACGGCTTTGCTCGCAGCAACGGCTGTTTCAGGAGCAGAGGCTGTACCCGCATTGGAAATTGCAATGGTGCATCTTCTCTACAACACGCTGGGAGTTATCATTATTTATTGCATTCCTTTCCTATGCAAGTTACCTGTTCTTGGAGCAGAAACCTTAGCGAGTGTTGCCTCTGCGCGTAAATATCTCGCATTCTTGTACATCATTAGCGTATTTTTCGTTATTCCAGGACTATTGCTAGGCATTACTGCTTTGACCTGACGAGCATTGCAACTACTGCTCGAACGCATAGGTATGTCATGTCGATGATTTTGAACGGAGATTTTCGTTATGAGTGAGAGATTAAGCTATGTTCAGCAGTTGGAGAGCAAAATTGCTGAAACGAAAGCAACCTTGGAACAACTCAAATCCAAGCGAGAAGAAGAGCTGTTAGCAGCACAGCATGAAGAGATTGAGAACTTAGAAAAGTATCTTGATCAGGCTCATGTCAGCCTCAAAGACCTATCAGCAGCGGCAGAAGATGCATGGCATGAGCTTAGAGAATCCCTTGAGAACCTCATGGAAAACATCAACAGTCATCTAAAACGCTTATTGGGTGACTCCCAGGATGGAGAGAACTAAGTTCTTCTCAAGATATAAGGAGATCTGTTTATTTGTGCGGGCAAGGCCCGCACAAGTAAACAGATCTCTTGGAAGCCCATGATGTGTGAAAATAATGTTCATACATCATGGGCTTTTATTTTACCTGGAGCAGTGCTGAGTATCGCTCAAATGGAAGCAACACTTATCTTGGCGAATCTTTCCAGCCCTATCAGCTTCGATTAACTCCCGAGTATTCAGTTGTATCGTTTCCGTCCTTTACCCTCCGACCCAAACATGGACTGAGCGCAACCCTCCATCAGCGGAAAGCGCTTAAAAGGTAAGGATATTGGAGAACGCACTACGCCGCTAGAAACGGATAGTCGGTGTATCCCTTTTCCAAGTGTTGGTCTCCTCGTCCATAGAAAGTTGCCGCATCAGGAGCATTCAAAGGAGCGTTAGTCGCAAATCGCGCAAGTAAATCTGGATTCGCAATAAAGGGCTTCCCAAATGACACGAGTTCTGCCATTTCCTCGGTGAGTATTTGATTTCCAGTTTCTTTAGTATATCCCCCATTGGTGATGATTACCCCAGGGTACGATTCTCGAAAAGCAGGTAGAACCGGGTTAATCACCTCACGAGTTTCTAAATCCATGTCATTGGGCTCCATAAGATGGACGTAGGCGAGGCCAAAGGAGTTGAGCTGTTCTAGCACATAACGAAATGTTGCCAACGGATCAGAATCCTTCATGCCATAGAAAGTATTGCTGGGTGAGAGTTTGATGCCGACGCGATCGCCACCCCACACGCTGCAAACAGCCTCCACAACCTCTAGAAGAAAGCGTGCACGATTCTCAATAGAACCGCCATAATCATCCGTTCGATGATTCGAGCCATTTTGCAAGAATTGGTCGATAAGATAACCAAACGCCCCATGAAGTTCAATGCCATCAAATTCTGCAGTCATAGCATTTTGAGCCGATTGGCGAAATTCTTCAACAATTGGAGATATCTCCTCAGCTTCTAACGCTCGCGGAGCTTCGAGGGTGACTTTCCCATCGGGAGTATGAAGGGTGCCCGTCGCGGCGATCGCACTTGGTGCAACGGGTAACTTACCGTTAAGCAGTGATGGATGAGCCACACGTCCGCTATGCCAGAGTTGCAAGAAAATGCGTCCGCCGTTTTCATGCACGGCTTCAGTTGTCTGCTGCCATGCCGTCATTTGCTCAGCCGAATAAATGCCGGGGCAATTCATGTAGCCATTACTCATCGGAGAGACCATTGTACATTCAGTCACGATTAGTCCTGCCGATGCCCGCTGGGCATAATATTCAGCCATCAATACAGTTGGAATAGAGTCCACTGCACGCAAGCGCGTCATGGGAGCCATGACTATTCGATTGGGCAGCTCATAACGGCCCAGTTGAACAGGAGAAAACAGATTCAGTGTAGAACTCATGAGGGTGAGAATTAAAGAGTGGAGAACGAATGAAAAACGCGGAATAGAGGGACTGATAATTCGTTCTTCACGCTAAGATATTTGCGCAATAAACACAACTAGGTACCAAAGGGTACGTACTCCATCAGATGGTCCAAGAATTTCCAGAACCCGACCTTTTTACGCTGAATTGTCCAACGCAACAAGTTCTCGATGTTGTCGGAGATAAATGGAGCGCTATTGTAATGTACTGTCTTGCGTATCGCCCACGTCGATACAATGAGATTCAACGGCGAATTGAGGGCATTTCTCAAAAAGTACTGACTCAATCTCTCCGCAAATTAGAACGACATGGACTCGTCCAGCGTGAGGTGCTGTCGGAGATGCCCCCCAGCGTCGAATACTCCTTAACCCCACTAGGAGAAACGCTCATCGAGCCGCTGATGGCGATCGCCAATTGGTCACGAGAATATTTTCCACAAGTCGTCAAATCTCGGGAGCAGTATGATCAGCAGAATGATGCAACTTGAACTTACTCGCTCTGTTTAGGTTCTTCTGAATCGCTTGCGTCTCCGGCAGTCCTTACAACTCCCACACGTAACATAAATCGCCTATAGCCATCCTAAATGAAATGTGAGAGGTGGGAGACAACTCTGCACTCATCAGGTTTTGCTGCTTAAACCGCACCCGTGATGTCAGTTCCTGTTCATGGGCGATCGCCAAAGACTCAGATGATATTTGACTTGTTCCCCCTTAACAATATTTCCCCTA
>JAYKJC010000748.1:0-2635 GCA_035285885.1 Leptolyngbyaceae cyanobacterium
AGCCATTACCGTTCAAGCCTAACGTTCAAGCCATTACCGTTCAAGCGCTCTGGATGACTTAACATCTTGCATTAAAACCCAGTGGGGTGATTTTCAAGGAACCCGATCTCAGTATTACTTTTATTCATGTAAACAATGAGCGTATTCTTTTGAACTTATCAAAGGAACTTGTTAGGTTGAATGTATACGAAGTAACAGACATGTGAAGCCTCAGCAATTCCTGGTTTTGACTGTCAACTTGTCTGATTCATCTGTTGGGTAGATGAAGAAGGAATAGGGCACTCTAAACCTGGATCTAAAGACCAAATGCGATCGCTTCGATGCCCTGTGGTTCGTACCCGAGCAAGATATCAGAGGAACATTGATCATGATGGTGAATCAGTATCCACTCAACCGCTCTCTTCAAAATTCTCAATCGATTAAGGATAGCTTTCGCGAATTCTTAAAAGCATTTTGGAAATTTAGTGTGTTTTACGGACAGTATCACTCAACCCCGCTTGATAAGCGACATGAAGTGATGGATAGCTACAGCCGTCAGCACGAGCACTCAACTTAAATGTTGAAACGTGAACGCCTCTGGGGTATGTGTTTAGCGAAAACCTCGTCCGATCCCCCTAAATCCCCCTTGAAAAGGGGGACTTCGAGCCAGTCACTTTGTGAGCCCCCTTTTTTAGGGGGTAGCGACAGCGGGGGATCACACCATTCGCTAAACAAGTACAGAGGGTGCTCACGTTTCAACAGTCGGTCGAACGACCCTATCATTACTAAGCTTTAACACTTTCTCCGATAGGAATCATCTGACCTCTAGAGAGTCGCGTCATATAGCTCTTGAGATCGAGTGCGACCTGATTCGACAAGAAGTAAGCGCCGAGCAGGTTCGGGAAGGCCATGGCCAACAGCATGCCGTCGCTAAAGTCGATCACAGCCGTCGGATTTGCGACCGAACCGATGAAGATCGCCAGCAAGAACAAGCACTTGTAGATGATTGAGCTCCGTTCGCCAAACAAATATTCCCAACTGCGCTCACCGTAGTATCCCCACGAGATCATGGTGGAGAAGGCAAAGAAGAATACGGCGATCGCCAACACAGCAGGGAACCACGCCAACACTGTGCCATACGCCGCAGAGGTCATCTCAGCGCCACCGAGTCCTGCAAACTCAGGGTTGCTGTAGACTCCGGTGATGACAATGACCAGTGCAGTCATGTTGCAAATGACCACTGTGTCAATAAATGGCTCTAGCAGTGCAACAATGCCTTCCCGAACAGGCTCTTCGGTGCGAGCGGCGGAGTGGGCGATCGCCGCTGATCCAATTCCCGCCTCGTTAGAGAATGACGACCGTCGCAAACCTTGCACCATGACCCCAATGAATCCCCCACCAACGGCCTGGGGCGAAAACGCCTGAGTGACGATGGTGCCAATCGCCGCAGGAATATTCGTGACATTCACCAGCAAAATCCACAGGGACGCCAACACGTAAAGGGCACACATCAGCGGCACGATGGTTCCGGCGACCATGCCAATGCGCTGAATGCCGCCAATCACTACAAGAGCCACAAGGGTAACGAGAATCAACCCATACAGCCAGCCGGGAAATCCTGGAATAACGCTGGATACAGCCCCGAACGACTGGTTGGACTGGAACATGGTGGCTCCACCAAACGTTCCGCAGATACACAAAAAGCTGAAGATAACTGCAAGAACTTTACCAATTTTTCGATGGCCCAAGTCTGCCAGTCCTTGAGAAAGGTAATACATTGGTCCACCTGAGACAGAGCCATCCGGCTTGACAACCCGATATTTCTGACCCAGGGTGCATTCTACAAATTTGCTGCTCATGCCGAAGAAGCCCCCCAGCGTCATCCACAATGCGGCTCCGGGGCCACCGACGCTGATGGCGATCGCCACACCTGCGATGTTTCCGAGTCCTACCGTGGCTGACAGTGCCGCAGACAACGCCTGAAAGTGAGAAACTTCACCTTCTTCATTGGGGTCATCATATTTGCCGCGCACCACATCAATCGCGTGACGAAAGGCCCGAATATTGATGAATCCCATCCGCAAGGTAAAGAATACGGCTCCGCCAATCAGCCAGAGAACAATCAGCGGACAGCCCCCCACACTGAAAAAGAGGACACTAAAAATAACCTCTACAAATTTTGAGAATGCTCCATTGAGAGCATCGAGAAAAGAACCACTGGCTGCTTCATCCTGAGCAAATGCAGCAGTTGGAACCATGAGAAACAGGAAAACATAGAGCCACGTTTTCCTCAAAAGTCTTATCGTTTCACCTATTTTCATATCGATTGTGAGTGCCAAATGAATACGTATCAAAGATATGGAAAATTTATCAGAAGGCACACACCTAATTTCTTTTGACTCTCACTCGTCAAAACAACTCAAATCATGAATTCATGACTTCCCGTTTTTAAGGTGAGTCTCTAAAACATCTTTAGTTCGGAGACAGCACTCCCATAAGGAGTGAAGCTTTATGAAAAAAATCGATTGAGAAATATGACCCAAAACGCTCACTGAAAAATAATCGAATTAGTTCAGAAAGTTCTCAAAATAAAGCTTTGAGCCCTAGAGAGTATTTCTGCCATCTAAATTCTATGAAAGAAATAAATCCCGACATA
>JAYKJC010000749.1:0-6404 GCA_035285885.1 Leptolyngbyaceae cyanobacterium
ACAAAATTCACCTGTCCGCTCTAAGACCAACGGCTCTGGCGTTTGGCTTTGAACAACAGTGGCTCCAAAAAGCACCAAGATGACAGTCAATGCGAACCCAAGCCAGCGAAATTTCCAATTTTTCACACCCACTCCCATTCTCTCTGAGGATAGCGTTAACCTTTGCTTAATATCAGGAAAGGGCGAGAGCCGTTAGCTATCTTTGCTACAGTTATGGCGATTTGCAACCGCGTTAAGCACAAAAAACAAGTTGTGTGGGTTTGCAACGGCTGATTACACCTCTACACTTTCCTTGAGAATCTGTTGCTCGTTCTTAACCCGTCGTTCAACGGCCCACGTGTTGATAAACGCCTTTCGCTCTGCCGGAGAATAGAAGTGGGTGGCGTAGCGAGACTCATAGATCTTGCGGCACACAGGTCTCGGTAAATCGAGATTTGCTTTGACGTAGCTGTAGAGGTCTGCAATTTTCTGGCGATCGCGCTGATTTCGATTTTTCAATTTCAGGGGCGAGGGTAGCCCTAAAAATTCTGAGACCACGCCTTCCCCAACCTGATTGAGATCTTCCAGCCGCAGCAGGAGCAGATCCACCTGATCCGTCTGAATCACCTGATACCCCTGTTCGGGATCGAAGGGATGCTCGAACACATCGATGCCGAACGTCGTTTTTAGTTCTCGATCAAACCAGGTGCAGATGCGGTTTGTCGATTCGTCAAACTCTTTGAATTTTCGGTGGATGACGCTAATAATTCGATCGGTCTGTGGCGTGCCGTCAGCGTTGCGAAACTCGTGTCCGCGCCGATTGTCGAGGGCTTGGAAAAACGTGGACAGCATGGCCGCCACTGGGTCACGGGTGAGGGTGATGACGCTCAGCTTTGGCATCGCCTCATTCGTTTCTAAAAGCGTTTTGCGGAGCGTTTCGGAGATTGCCAAATTATCGGCAAGGTGAATGGAATGAGGGGCAGTTTCGTACTTCTCCCGATAGTTGTTGACGCCTTCTTCAGACAGCCGATGCACTTGATAGACCGGACGTTTGAGGGGCGATCGCCGCAGGGAAACCCGCAGGGTAGACGATCCCACCTTACCAAACTGATAAATCAGCACGGGTGGGACTTTCTGAAAATTTTGGTTGAGAATCTCAGTGCGCAACATCCAAGCCGATATCTTGGGCGGCATAAAGGTTCTAATCTTTGACCAAAGAATGGAATTCAGCATGAAGATTCTCCTGATACCCTCACTCTCCTGATACCCTCACCAGCGGGATTGGTGTCATTGCTGGGTCAGGGCAGAACGCCCGCATTGACCGACCCATCAGAACACTTCTCTCCAACGAAGGTAGGATATCACCATTGATGCAACCATCGTCTAGGGCGTGTTTTAAAACTAGCTGAAAGGGTTGTTTTTTCGTGCGCTAAGCGCACGAAAAAACAACTTTCAAAACAGACCCTAGCCTATCCCGACGACAGGAAACGGTTCTGCCTTTGGACAGAGTGAGCCCCATTTGTGAGGAATGTTAAGATTGCTTGCAGCAGAGGCGTGATTTCTAAGAATGTGCAACGTGTTACGCGCTCTGTCTATGTTCTGTGTGTTCCTAGCGATTCATGAGTTCCTCAAGGTCGATCCCATTGCGCTCTCAGCAGCTTCAAGCCGAACCCTCTCTTGTCCGAAAGCCAGTCAACGATGCATTTGCTCTTTTTGATGGGGGCGATCGCCTGGTTACCTGTACTCAAGAATTAATGACGCTTTGGGCGCTTTCTCACGACTGGGTCGCGACGCATCCGACTCTCGCTGACATCATCACTCACCTCGTCGAGCAGAATATCTGGACATCCTCTCAACGAGACCAGTTTTGGTCAGTCCATGAGTTGCTCGTCAATGAGCACTATGTATTTCGGGTGGCTCAATCCAACGGGGCTTACCTGGAGATTGGCTTGGCAGCAACCTCAACGTCTGGCTACATGGTGACCGTGAGAGATTTATCTGGGCATGGCAACATTGAGGCTCAATTGAGTTACGAAGTGCGTCGGCTCACCTTTCTCCTGGGACTGACCGAACGGCTCCAAGCCTCTGATAATTTGATGGAAATCGGTAAGTTTTCGCTGACGTATTTGCTCAATGCGATGGGCGCTGCCTTTGGCGATGTGAAGGTGATCAGCGGCACCGGAAGCAGTCGGTATGCCGGAACATTAACGAACCTGGTGTCTGGGCAATTTATTGCCACCTATGGAACCCCTGCCGTGACTGACATGGAGCGCGCGCTTAAAGTCGGGATTCCCTACGGCGAAGGGTTGCTGTGGGACGTGGTAGAAACCGGGAAGCCTCTCTTTGTTGAAGATTATGCAGCTCACCCCAAAGCTGTGAAGGCGTTTAGACATCCGGGGATTGGTCAGCTCGGGATTTTCCCCATTCCTTCGGCGGACGGTGCAATTATCGGTGTGCTCACGTTGGAATCTCGAACGCTCGGGAAACTGCAAGAAGCCCCCCAGCAAGATATGTTGCTGGCCGCCTGTCGGATTTTGGGTGCGGCCATCGACCGAGTCCAGTCCCATGAGCGGTTGCAGCAAATTAATCAGAATTTAGAAGAGGCGTCTCGGCTCAAGTCAGAATTCTTGGCGGCCATGTCTCACGAACTGCGGACTCCGCTCAACAGTATTCTGGGGTTTTCTCAACTGATGCTGCGGCGTCAAGACCAACTGGGCGATCGCGACATTCGGCATCTCAACGCCATTCGGCAGGGGGGGCACCATCTGCTTGAGCTGATCAACGACATCTTAGATTTATCGAAAGTCGAGGCTGGAAAGGTTGAGCTTGAGCTAGCATCCGTTGACGTTCAAGAGCTGTGTCGCCAATGCATGAGCATGGTTCAACCCCGAGCTGAGCGCAAGCGATTGGCCCTCTCATTAGAGGTCGATTACCGCATCGATCGGGTGCTGCTCGATGAACGACGGACGCGTCAGATGATTGTCAACCTTCTCTCGAATGCCGCCAAGTTCACCCCTGAGAAAGGCCAGGTCAAGCTGAGTTTGAAGCTCGCGTATGGCAATCAACTCTTAGTCGAAGAGCGTCCGGATGAGAGTCCTGTGAATCCCAGCACCCCCTATCTCTGTATTGAGGTCATTGACACGGGCATTGGGATTCCAGAGCACAAGAAACACCTCCTCTTTTGCCCATTTCAGCAGATCGACTCATCTCTGACGCGACAGCACGATGGCTCAGGGCTAGGGCTCGCCTTGACCAAGCGATTGGCCGAACTGCATGGCGGCACCATTTCCTACACCTCTACAGAAGGTCAGGGCAGCACCTTTCGCATTTGGCTGCCGATCAACGAGCTTCGGGAGGCATTACGTCAGCAACCCGTTGATTCTGAGAGTGTTGCCGATCACATTCCTCGGTTTGGGCAACGGGATATTCGGGATGCATCTGGACAGGTCAGAATTCTAGTCGTTGAGGATCAGCCCTATAACCAGACGTTGATTAGCGAAGTTTTGGAAACCGAGGGCTATCAGGTTGAACTCATTAGTCATGGACGCACGATGCAGTCCATCATCATGTCTGATCGGGTTCAACCCCACACCCTGCCTGATCTGATTTTGATGGACATCCAACTGCCAGGGGTCGATGGTTTTACATTAGTGAAAGCCATCAAGGCTCATTCAACATGGCAAAAGGTTCCGGTGATTGCGGTGACCGCTCTGGCGATGTCGGGCGATCGCCAACGGTGTCTAGACGCCGGAGCGGATGCCTATCTCAGTAAGCCCCTTGATTTCCAGTCTTTGATTGTAGAAGTCAAGCGACTTTTAACGTCAGTCCCTTCTGGCCCTTGAGTAGCGGATGCCCTCGCTAGGCTGGGCACGATTCATCGGGATGCATCTCAGAAACGACAGTTCACCACACGTTCACCACACGTTCATCTTAGTGAAGCGAAGGTCGAAGCGAAGTTCACCGTCGCTAATTCTGGGGCGTCTCAATGGGGCGGCTTAGAACGTCTAAATGAGGCGGCTTCATTGGAATGTCTGGATGAGGCGGCTTCATTGAAGCGGCTAAACAGAGCGTCCAATTGGGGCGTCTAAAAGAGCGATATGCCGTGACTGTCGTATTTAAATCAGGCGCATTGTACGTTTTCCCTGTTGTTCCCTGTTCTTCAATGACTCCCGATAATGGTTGCTGAACCGTATCTCTTACTTGTTGATGATGATCTCCAAAACCTTCTGCTTTTGGAAGAACTTTTAGAATTAGAAGGCTATCAAACCTGCTCCGTGACGAACGGTGCGGAGGCGATCGCCGAGGCTCAACGTCAGCGTCCACAACTGATTGTGCTAGACGTGATGATGCCAGATTTGAACGGGTTTCAAGTCTGTGAGCAGCTTCGAGCCATGGAATCTTTGCAGACAGTGCCGATTATCTTTCTGACCGCGTTGGATGATGATAATTCTCGGCTCAAGGGGTTGGAGGCCATGGGCGATGACTATCTGACGAAACCGATTGACCTCAAGATTGTTGCGGCGAAAGTCGCCAGTGCGCTGCGTCTGAGTCAACTGCGCGATCGCGCGCAAAAGCAGCAGTTAGCGGCTCAAGCGACTCGCATTCAATCTCAGACCCGGCAACTCACGCAACGCCAGATGGATGCTGCGTGGCGAATTAACGAAGCGCTTTCAGAAAAGTTTCGACTCTTTGTTCCTGAACAATTTCTCGCCCGAATCGCGCCGGAAGGGGTCGAATCCATCCAATTAGGCAACGTCACCGAATCAGAGGTGACGATTATGTTCTGCGATATTCGAGATTTTACGGCGATCGCCTCTACGCAGGAGGCCAGGGAAACATTCACATGGTTAAACGCGCTGTTTACGGAAATTAGCCATGCGATTACTCAACATGGGGGCTACATCGACAAATACCTGGGTGATGCGGTGATGGCCGTGTTCGACCATCCCGATACCCATGTTGTGGACGGAATTAATGGGGCGATCGCCGCATTAAAGGCCACTGAGCAATTCAGCCAAGAACGGCACACATTTGGGTTAACCGATCCCATTCGGGTGGGCATTGGTGTTCACACCGGAATGGCAGTCATCGGCACCGTTGGCTCCGATCAGCGCATGGACTCCACCGTCATTGGTGACGTGGTAAACACAGCTTCTCGCATTGAGGAACTCACGAAGGTTTACCCCCACTCCATTCTGGTCAGCGGGGAATTAGCCCAGCAGATTCCATCTGACAAGAACATCCCGCTTCAATGGGTCGATCGGGTGACCCTCCGAGGAAAATCAACCCCCACTGATCTATACACCCTTCCCTGTTAACGGACGGGCGTTAAAATACAGTTCCAAATGGAAAAGTCGAACGGGCTCATGGAGTTGTTAAAGCTTGGATTGAGCCGAGCACCTGTGTGGACTTGGAGACGTTGCAAACTCGATTACAGCACGCTGCAACCCTAAAGAGACGGGTGTATCCCAGTTGTGCAAATCAGCGCACTCGAGATGATTCGACAGCAACCGTGTGGGGGGTTGGATGTCCAAGCGGTTTGAACTTTGCAGATGACCTATCGACAACCCTGCCGACAAAAATCGATGCCAGGGGCATAGCTTGATGTCGCTTTCAGGGGGATACCCTTACATCGCTTAACACATCCCTTGCCCCCACGCCAATCATTCCTCTAATTAGCAACACCCAAATTCTAGGCTTGCTGATTTTGGGTATAAATGTGTGGATGGGAGTCGCGCATCGCGCGACTCCCATCCACACATTTATACATAGGTTGAGAAACACCCGGATTCCACATGGGGTGTTAGTACATCGTCAGCATGAGCTGCTTGCGGTAGTGGCGGGTGAGGGGATGATCGTCGCCCAACATGCCGAAGATGGTGAGCATGGCTTTGCGAGCGCCATCGTTGCGGTAGGTGCGATCGCGCGTCAACACTTCTAAGAACAGCATCAGCGACGTTTCAAAATCCTGCTTCAGGGCGAGACTGGCGGCTTTGACAAAGGACTCGTCCAGTTCTGTTTCGGGCACCACATCCTGGGCAATCTGCTTGAGCTGAATGATGCCATTGAGGACTGTGACCTGCCGACCATAGGTGCGATCGCCCTCTGGAATCTCACTCAGCAGGGACATCGCCTCGTCAAGCTTGTCTTGCCCCAGCATGAACTTCGCCGCTTCGAGCCGGTGCTGCTGATTTTGTGGGTAATCGGTCAGCAACTGGTAGAACTGGGCGGTTGCTGCCTCCAGTTCGTTGCTGGAAATGGCATCTCTCAGGTCGGCCATCTTGCGATCGAGGTCAGACTGGAGGCCGAGGCTCACCAGCAAGTCCCGCAGCTTGGGCTCCGGCAACACTCCGACGAACCCCGGCTTCATTTCTCCCGCCTGGACGATGCGTACATCGGGCACGCCCTCGACACCGTAGGCGTTG
>JAYKJC010000750.1:0-20414 GCA_035285885.1 Leptolyngbyaceae cyanobacterium
GATCGTTGGCGGTAATCCCGCTTGAGCTGAGCATTAATCCCCTCATCGGTTACGTCAACCAGGTAGACGCCTCGCTCGTAGGTGCTTTCTTCAATACTATTCGCCTCAACCGACCCAGGGTTAAACACCCAGTTATCAATCGAGTAGTTTTTGTGAATGTGCCCCAGCGCCAGATAATCAATTCCAGCATCCTTCAACGGGAGCAGGTCAGTGTAGCGAAGCGCCCCCGCATATCGCGCGATCTGTCCCTCCAGCCCATGATGGAACAGCAAAACTGGAGGAATAGAAGACTGGGGCAAGTCGGCGATCGCCTCTGCAATTTTCTGAATCGCTACTGGAGCCGTCGCCCCGTACCAGGCACTCCCTAACACCCGAACGCCACAGTCCAGGTCAATATAGCCGCCCCGCCGAGATGCATCTGACCAGGGTTGGTAGAACGAACCGCCCTCCGAGGTACTCTCAGGTTCTAGTAAAATCAGGTGCCCAGATTCGGCCAAATATCGAAGCCAGTTTGTTTTAGTGCCGTAGGGACGATTGTCATGGTTACCCTCAATGGCGATCGCCGGAATGTTGGCTTCTCCCAGCAGAGCTAAACACCGCTGAGCCTGATTGAGAACTGCAGGCTGAATCATGCGATGCTCAAACAAATCCCCAGCAATGAGAACAAAATCCACCGATTCACCAACGGCGAACTTTTCTAGAACGTCATAAAACGCATAGAAGAAATCCTGACTCCGGTCTTTGTTGTCGTACCGATCAAATCCGAGATGGACATCGGCAACGTGCAAGAAACGAACCATAGAGAGTGATTGGTGTGAGTGACGACAGCAGGATAAACCTGAAAGAAGAACAACACTTTAAGCAGAAACTGCAGATGTTTGGGCAGCCAGTTCCTCTAATTTTTCCTGCTGGTCCTGGGTGATACACGATTGAATAATTGTTTCGATATCACCTTCCAAAACCGTATTCAGCGAAAAGTTTTCCCCCAGTCGATGATCGGTGGCACGATTATCCTTATAGTTGTAGGTTCTAATTTTCTCTGAGCGAGATCCTGTGCCGACTTGCGATCGCCGCATCGAAGTCACTTCTGCCTGCTGCTCTTGGAGCTTTAGATCATAAAGCTTGGCTCTTAAGATTTGCATTGCCCTTTCTCGGTTTTGGAGCTGCGATCGCTCTTCTGTACAAAAAATACGAATCCCAGTGGGCTTGTGAAACAGATCAACCGCCGTTTCAACCTTGTTCACGTTCTGACCACCAGCGCCACCCGATCGAGCGGTTGTGAGTTCAATATCTTTGGGATCAATCTCCACCTCGACATCATCCACCTCAGGCATGATGGCAACCGTTGCAGTAGAAGTGTGAACACGTCCCCCTGCTTCGGTCACAGGAACCCGCTGAACCCGGTGAACCCCAGCTTCAAACTTCAGCTTGCTGTATACCGAATCGCCCTGAATCTCTAAAATGGCTTCCTTAAAGCCCCCCATATCCGCTAGAGATTCACTAATTAGATTTACATTCCACCCCTGAGTTTCAGCATAACGAGAATACATCCGTACGAGATCTCCAGCCCAAATGCTCGCCTCGTCGCCACCCGCACCCGCTCGAATTTCAAGCATGATGTTCTTATCATCATTGGGGTCACTCGGTAGGAGCAAGATTTTTAGCCGCTGTTCCAAAGCGTCAGACTGTTCCTCTAATGACTTCACCTCGGCAGAAGCCATCTCTCGCAATTCAAGATCACCGCTGGATTCTTTCAAGACTTCCCGAGCACCCGCCAATTCGTCCTGAGTACTCTTCCATTCCTCGAACGTTACGACTGTTGTTTCTAGGGATGCACGGCTTTTAGCAATCCGCTGCAACTCACTGGGATTCGAAGCAACGTCTGGATCAGCTAAACGCTTGGTTAGCTCATGAAACGTTTGCTCAACCGACTTCAGCTTATCCAACAAGTAGGATTCAGCCATAACAACACCTAATTATCGTTAACAACATCCAGCATCCAGCAGTCATGCTAAACACCATGCTGCTACCTATTGTAAGGAAAATGACAGTGCAAGTAGAGAAAATTAATAGCTGTGTCGCATCCAAATAAACACACTAATGCATCTAACTAAATGCGTTAATGCGACAAAGCCGTAGCTCTTGATCTACGTCAAAAGCTACAGCTCATATATCCCTAAAACACTTGATTCAGAAATAGCAACGGTAAGTTGGACAAAGTCGCCGCTATTCCAAATACGTTTAATCTGACACCCTAACAACTATGCCTTATCAGAAGACTGTGAAGATTGACTATTGTCGGCCATCCCATACTTACGCAAGAAACGCTCAACACGTCCTTCCGTGTCAATGATCTTCTGGGTACCCGTGAAGAAGGGATGATTACCCGACCAAACGTCAACATAAATTTCAGGCTGAGTTGATCCCATGGTCGCAACTAACTCACCGTTGCAGTAAACCTTGGCTTCTGGATACCACTCAGGATGAATTCCTTCCTTTGCCATACTGATCCCTCCGGTTGCAATAGCTAAAACAAAAAATTCTCGATTTAATCGACTGGCTCAATAGATGAGTAACAATGCACAAGACAACGCACTAACTTATGCAATTAACGCTTAGAGTACTGAGGTGCCTTACGTGCCTTGTGTAGACCATACTTCTTACGCTCCTTAGAACGAGAGTCTCGTCTCAAATATCCTTCCAGCTTCAGAGGCTTACGATTTTCAGGATCAAGCTCACACAATGCACGTGCAACCCCGAGCTTAATTGAGTCCGCTTGGCCTGTTAAGCCTCCGCCCCTTACATTGACGAGAATATCGTACTCACCTTCCAATCCCAGAGTCTCAAGAGGTGCCTTGGCTGCAGACAAATAGCTGGGATTAAATTGAAGATAATCATCTCCAGTACGGCCATTAACGGTCAAAGTCCCATTTCCAGGTACAAGCCGAACACGAGCAACAGACGACTTACGACGTCCAGTCCCCCAATAAACGACCTTATCGGATTTACCCTCGGCTTGCATTATTTAGTTCCTCCTGGAATTGTTTGGATTGACAGTACTTCTGGTTGCTGTGCTTGATGAGGATGCTCAGCGCCACGATAGACTTTAAGCTTAGTGAATAACTGACGCCCTAATGCATTCTTAGGCAACATTCCCTTCACCGCCTTCTCGATAATGCGCTCTGGAATTCGTGCCTGCAGCTTGTCAAACGTCTCAACCTTCATACCACCAGGGCGACCTGAATGACGTCGATACAGCTTCTGCTCACGCTTTCGACCCGTTACATCGATCTTGTCGGCATTGATCACAATAACGAAATCCCCAGTATCCATATGAGGAGAATAAATTGGCTTATTCTTTCCCCTCAAGACTTGGGCAACTTCAGTTGCCAAACGCCCTAAACGTTGCCCACTTGCATCGACAACGTACCATTTTTTTTCAAAGCCCCCTACAGCGGGCAGATAGGTCTTAGTCATAGTCATCTTCTCTATCGTCTCAATTTCCTAGAGTCTCCATCACTGCAACTTCGCCAGCAAGCACCGCATTTGTATCAAATCAAAATATGGTGAGACGTGACAGACGCCACACATACGCTCTGTATTCAATACGATTTCATTCTGCTGTAAGCACTTTTGACAAGTATCACAACATTCAACTTGCTGACAATCTCACCTATCCAGGAGGCACTTACAACTTCAGCAGCGGTTGACAATTATACCAAATTTCAGGAGGAAAAGGAAAGACTTCATACCCAACTCGTAGCAAACATAATCCTTCCGGTGGAGCTGCATATCGAACCAAGTCTCGACGTTCCTCTCTCCAGATATCCGTGAACTCCTGTACGGACAGAACTCCTCTGCCGACATCAACAAGCAAACCAACCAACAACCGCACCATACCGTACAAAAAACCACTCGCCTGCATTTCAATGCGGATGAATGGACCATCCCGGCAACACGAAACTTCATGCATTTCAACCCAGGAGTGAGGACGACTTGAACCGCTGCGATGAAACGCAGACAAATGATGTCTCCCTATCAGGGGCTGCAAAGCTAAGAGCATTGCGTTTTCATTCAACCTGGAGCGATAAAAATGCCAACAAAACGGCTTGACGAATAGATTAGGCATCGAATCAGTATAAATGGTGTATCGATAACGTCGATACACCGCTGAAAAGCGTGCATGCCAACTGGACTCGACCTCAGTTGAAGCTCGGACAACAATGTCGCCAGGCAAGTGACTGTTAAAAATACCAGGCCATCGGTGAGATGGAATACGAGCGGGAGCCTCAAAATGAGCAACTTGAGCTGCGGCGTGTACGCCAGCATCGGTTCGGCCTGAACCATGAACAACAACAGGGTAACCCAGTGTAGATTCTAGAACGTCCTCAATTTCCTGCTGAACGGTTCGACCATTGGGTTGACGTTGCCAGCCATGCAAATGGGTTCCGACATATTGAACAATAATGGCCACACGTCGAGTTTTTTCTGAAACGCTAGCTTCAGGAAAATCAGCCCAAACGTTTGACATTGATAATGATCGTCCGTGAACGCTGCTGAAAGAATTGGGTGTTAGACAAGCTCAATAATTGCCATTTCTGCTCCATCGCCTCTCCGCTTAATTGTCCGGACGATGCGAGTGTAGCCACCTTGGCGATCGCCATACCGATCTTCTGCGGCATCAAACAGAGAGTGAACAAGCTGCTTATCAAACAAATACCCAATGGCTTGACGACGAGCACTCAATGATCCATCTTTCGCTAGAGAAATCATCTTCTCTGCTTCTGATCTCACAGCTTTAGCTCTTGCTTTTGTTGTTTTGATTCGACCATGTCGGATCAACTCTGTTGTCAAAGATCTGAGAAGAGCCCGACGTTGATCTGCTGGTTTTCCGAGTTGTGGGATACGACGACCGTGACGCATGATTCTAAAAAAATAAACGTTTCAAAAATGCTAATGAGCGACAATTGGAATACTTAAGCCCACCCCTAAGGCGTCTTTGAGGACTTTTCATGAGGTAACGTAATTCCAAGTCTGTCTTGTAGAGCCTCAATGACCTCTTCAGCAGACTTAGCCCCAAAGTTCTTAATTTCTAATAAATCTTCCTGAGTGTAATCCAACAAATCTGCGACAGAGTTGATCTGAGCGCGTTTTAAGCAGTTGTAAGCTCTTACAGAAAGTTGAAGTTCTTCAATCGGAATCTGACTCTCAGGGTTTTCATCTTGCACCTCACCATCTTCAACAGGTGCAAAAGTCACATCCTTTAGCGGATTGAACAAATCAACAAGAATACTTGCTGCTTGACTGAGTGCATCTTGAGGGGACAAGCTACCATTCGTCCAAAGCTCTAGAGACAACCGATCAGACTCACTAGTGCCGCCTGCTCTAGCGCTATCTACAGAATAATTGACCTTTCGAACTGGCATGAACACAGAATCAATCTGAAGAAAATCAAGCGCTGATGTTTCATCTTGGCTTCGATCAATGTAGCGATAGCCGACGCCAACTTCAATTCGAAATTCCATTTCAAGAGTAGCGCCTTCTGCGACAGTCGCAATGTAGTGATTTGGATCGATAACCTCTACTTCAGCAGGGAGCTCCAAGTGAGCGGCTGTAACCGTTTCAGGCCCTTGAATAACTAAGCGACCAATTTGGGGTTGCTGGGAGTAACTCTTTAGAACGACTTCCTTCATGTTCAACAAAATGTCAAGGACATCTTCTCGAACACCTGGGACAGTCGCGAACTCGTGAGTGACACCTGCGATCCGAACGGCTGTAACGGCTGTCCCCTGAAGGTTAGATAGCAAAACTCTCCTCAGAGCATTTCCAATTGTAATGCCCTGACCACGCTCTAGGGGTTCTATAACAAAACGCCCAAAAAGATTCTGACTAGAATCAACATCAGAATCAATACACTCAACTTGAAATTGAACCATTCTCAGCCCCTCGCTTCATCCCTTAGGTAACAGCTATCTGCACAGTCACAACCAACAAAGTACACCTAGACGCGTCGTCGCTTAGGAGGACGACAACCGTTATGTGGAATCGGAGTCACATCTCTAATAAGAGTAATCTCTAAACCCGCCCCTTGAAGCGCACGAATTGCTGTTTCTCGTCCTGCTCCAGGACCACTGACCATAACCTCTACTTGCCGCATCCCTTGATCAACAGCCCGCCGTCCCGCAGAATCGGCCGCTGTTTGTGCTGCAAAGGGAGTCCCTTTCTTTGCTCCTTTGAAGCCACTAGACCCGGCTGATGCCCAGGATATTGCCTCTCCGCGAGTATCTGTGATTGTCACAATTGTGTTGTTAAATGTCGAACTGATGTGTGCGACCCCACTCGGAACATTCTTTTTCTGCTTTTTTGGACCTGATTTCCGACCAATTTGCCTTGCCATAACTGTCAATAATTATCCCTTAGTCAATAATTCCTCAAACCCTGCTCATACCGCATGTGTAGGCAATCACATAAAATTAAGCCCCATTACATCTACTTCTTAGGAGCCTTCTTTTTCCCTGCAACAGTTCGTTTTGCACCACGTCTCGTTCTACTGTTCGTCCGCGTGCGCTGTCCTCTTACTGGCAAACCCATACGATGACGCCGACCTCGATAAGTACCAATGTCCATTAAACGTTTAATGTTCATGGATTCCCATCGTCTCAAGTCTCCTTCAACTTGATATTCTTCTTCAATCAATCCCCGGAGAGCAACGACATCAGAATCAGATAAATCTCGAACTCGCGTATCAGGATTAATACCAGTTTTCTCCAGAATTTCTTGAGATCTTGACAAACCAATTCCGTAGATATATGTCAACCCTATCTCAATGCGTTTATCGCGCGGTAAATCAACTCCAGCTACTCTTGCCACTCTTCTATCTCCTTTATCAATTAGTGAGGATATGAATTATCCTTGACGCTGCTTATGCTTTGGGTTCGAGCAAATGACCATTACTCGTCCACGACGTTTGATAACTCGACATTTCTCACACATTCTTCGAACAGATGGTCTGACTTTCATAATCTTCCTAATTCGCTCTTCCAATAATCTGCAATGCCTGAAAGGAGACGCGTCACTTCTTGCGCAGTCGATAAGTAATCCGACCTTTGGTCAGGTCGTATGGAGTCAACTCCACTTTCACGCGATCGCCAGGCAATATCTTGATGTAATTCCGCCGAATTTTTCCAGAAATATGGGCTAGGACATTAAAGCCATTGTCAAGATCGACTCTGAACATAGCGTTCGGCAATGAGTCTGTGACAGTTCCTTCCATTTCAATTAGATCTTGCTTAGACAAATCTCAAATCCTCCTACAGTCTTGCCTTCCTTAACATCTCCATTATTGCTTGACCATACCCTCATAGCGTTGGGAAATGACATAGGTCTGGATCTGCTTCGCAGTATCGATGGCAACACCAACAAGGATCAGGAGAGACGTTGCACCCAATCCTTGAAATGTTCTAACCTCAGTCGCACTTTCAACCGCCGTCGGAATAATTGCAACAAGCCCCAGGAAGACAGCGCCCAAGAGAGTTAGTCGGTTAAGCACGCGAGTCAAATACTCGCTTGTTGCCTTCCCAGGACGTATACCAGGAATACTAGACCCCATCTTTTTAAGATTCTGAGACATGTCCACAGGATTTACAATCAGCGACGCATAAAAGTAGCTGAAAAACAAGATTAAGGACAAATAAACAACGACATAAAGCCAAGTTCCAGGGCTCAACTGAGAAACAACATTTGTCAACGTTTCATTTTGAAAAAACTGAGTAAGAGATGCAGGGAGAATCAAGACTGCTGACGCGAAAATGATAGGCATAACTCCCCCCTGATTCAACCTCAAAGGGAGATAGCTGCTTTTCTCAAGATACGTACGACGACCAACTTGCCTTCTTGCAGAAACAATAGGAATACGCCGTGTCCCTTCCTGGACGAAAACAATCCCAACAATCATCACAAGAAAGACAAATAAGAGAATTACAATGCCACCTACAGTACCGCGATCTCCACTCTGAGCTTGCTGAATGGTATTACCTAAGGAACGAGGTAATGTTGAAACAATATTTACAAAAATTAACAAAGACGCCCCATTTCCGACGCCTCTCTCAGTAACCAATTCACCAACCCACATTACAAACATTGAGCCTGCTGTGAGCGCAAGGATGGTTTGCACCACAAAAGCACTTCCGGGATCTTCTGCAAAGGCATTCACAAAAAGGGCAATTCCAATGCTTTGGAGAATGGCCCAGCCCAGCGCAACATACCGGGTGATTTGAGAAATCTTACGACGCCCAGCTTCGCCTTCTTTCTTTTGCAAATCTTCCAAACTTGGAATAGCGGCTGTCAGCAGCTGCATAATGATAGAGGCGTTGATATACGGCAGAATCCCCAACGCAAAAATTCCAAGGGAAGATAGCCCTCCTCCTGAAAAAATATCAAGGAAACTGATGATGCCGCCTACTCCACTAGAATCAATGGCGTTCTGAAAAGCTTGTCGATCAATACCGGGTACTGGAATGAAAACACCAAGCCTAACTAGGACTAACATCCCAACGGTCAATATCAACCGACTCCTTAACCCCGCTGCCTGAGCCATCTGCATAAATGTCTCTTGAGCGGTTGGCGACTTGTCTCTGCTAACTACCATAGATTTCTCCACGTAAGCTCATCAACACTTAAGCTGATGAGTACACCTCTTTACTATTAGAATAACGTCCTCTATAGATTTCTTAAAGCAAGAACCTATTCGAGCCTCATATCTCGTTGCAAGTGCCCCCAGCTGACTCAATTTTACCTTTCGCGGATCCTGTGAACGCTTTGGCATAAACCGTGAGTGGAATATCCAATGATCCATTCCCAAGAACCTTCAAAGGACCATCGTTTGCTGTCAAGACTCCAACTTGAATTAGAGACTCAAGGGTGACTTCCGAGTTTGGCTGCAACTCAGCAAGTTGACTAACGTTAATTAAGGTGTAATGCTTCCGGTTAACAACTGTAAAATGCTTAAGCTTCGGAATACGTCTGTAAAGAGGAAGCTGACCACCTTCGAAGCCTGGGCGTGTACTTCGACCCGAGCGTGATTTTTGTCCACGCATACCGAAACCACCGCTTGCACCTTGTCCAGCAGAAATGCCTCGACCAATCCGACGTCTCCGTCTCTTTGAACCACTCTTTGGTGCTACATCTTGTAGTCGCATCTTGCTAATTATCCCCCATTGCAACTGCTGCTTATCCGCAACCCAAACCTAATCAATATTCCACTTCAAAAAAATCAGCTCTGACTCACCCCTCGGCGATTATGCATAAAGCTGTTCAATAGAAATGTCGCGTTCTTGAGCAACATCCGAGAGCGTTCTCAGAGAATCAAGTGCTTCAACTGCAGCACGTGCATTATTCAACGGGCTGCTAGAACCTAACTGCTTAGCTAAAATATTCCTCACGCCAGACAATTCGAGAACAGTCCGTACAGCTCCTCCAGCAATTACTCCAGTACCAGGTCCTGCGGGACGCATCATGACACGAGCACCACCACTAATTCCCTTTGTTGGATGTGGAATGGAATTTGCTTTAGTGAGCGGAACCTCAGTGAGGTGCTTCTTGGCATCAGCGACTCCTTTCCGAACGGCACCGATGACATCACTCGCTTTCCCAACCCCAACTCCAACTTGCCCTCGTTCATTGCCAATTACTACAACGGCTCTAAAACTAAGAGTCTTACCACCTTTCACAACTTTCGTTACACGGCGAATCTGAACGACACGCTCCTGCCATTCTGACTCTTTCTCTTTTGCTTTATTCCCTTTTTTGTTGCGTGTAGCCATCTCAGAACTCCGGTGTTGATAAACTGCTGCTCTTACACATCCATGTATTGCTGAAATTAATATGTAGGATTTCTCTAGGAACCACTAGAAATTCAAGCCTTCCTCACGAGCTGCATCTGCTAAAGCTTTAACTCGACCGTGATACAAGTTTCCGCCTCGGTCAAAAACAACCTGCTTAATCCCTTTAGCAAGAGAACGCTGAGCTAAAAGTTTCCCAACCTGAATGGATGCTTCGCAGGTGTTGCCCTTGGAAACTTCCTTTTTAATGTCCGCTTCAACTGTAGAAGCAGCAACAAGAGTGCTGTGACAGGTATCATCGATTAGCTGAGCATAAATGTTCTCGTTGGATCTAAAAACCGAAAGCCTCGGTTTCTCCGTTGTCCCAAATATCTTTCTACGAATCCGTCGATGGCGACGTCGTGTTGAATCTTTTCGGTTGCGCTTCATGTTCTATTTCTTCCCTGACTTACCAGCCTTGCGTCTAACTACCTCATCGGCATATCGAATACCTTTTCCCTTGTAAGGTTCAGGCGGACGGATGGATCTAATTTGAGCAGCGGTATTTCCAACAACCTCTTTATCAATACCGCTAACGGTCACGTTTGTATTAGCCTCGACACTCAGCGCAATACCTGAAGGTGGAACAATTTCCACTGGGTTGCTGTAGCCAACGTTAAGAATCAGATTTTTCCCTTGAACCTGAGCCCGATAACCAACTCCTTGTATTTCCAACTTCTTCTGGAAACCTTGAGACACTCCTTCCACCATATTGGCGACAAGTGTACGACATAGCCCATGTCTTTGACGTGCAATACGGGACTCATCACGTCGGCTAACAAGAATAGATGATTCTTCTTGTAAAACCTCAACCTCAGGAGGCAAGGTTCTAGAGAGTTCACCTTTGGGACCCTTAACCGAGACCGTTTGACCATTAATCTCGATTGAAACTTTTGCGGGAATCTGAATAGGCTTTTTTCCAATACGAGACATAATGCTAACCACCTTCATTGACAAATGAACCTACAAACCTGATGCAGTTTACTATCAAACCACTACGGACCCGCATGGATAAGCCGAAGCAGACATAGACATAACTCATCAGAAAATTGACAGATTGCGCTACCAGACGTAGCACAACACCTCTCCTCCGACACCCTGACGCCTTGCATCTCGATCCGTCATGACCCCATGAGACGTGGATATGATGGCAATACCAATGCCCCCTAAGACTCGTGGTAGGTTACGGCGACCAGAATAAACTCGAAGGCCAGGCTTGCTGACACGCTGGAGCTTTTTAATAATCGGTTGCCGATTCCGACCCTTATACTTCAGTGAAATAACAATGTTTCGCTGAATTCCCTCTCCCTCATCAGCAAAATCCTGAATGAAGCCTTCGTCACAAAGCACCTTAGCGATGTTGCGTGTCATCTTTGTAGATGGAACATACACTGTCTCGTGCCTTGCAAGGTTTGCATTGCGGATGCGTGTTAGCATGTCTGAAATCGTGTCGTTGGATGCCATAGATCCCTCTTAATCTAATACTCTGTCACTTATCTCTAAACGGCATACCCAGTTCTTTCAGGAGTGCTCGTCCCTCCTCGTCGGTATTTGCAGTCGTTACAATTGATATATCAACTCCCCGAATTTGATCGATAGCATCGTAATCGATCTCAGGAAATATAAGTTGCTCCCGGACTCCTATGGTGTAGTTCCCTCGACCGTCGAAGCTATTTGGGTTGACGCCCCGGAAGTCACGAATTCTTGGCAGTGCCAGGTTAATGAAACGATCTAGAAAAGCATACATTCGCTCTGAACGTAGCGTTACCATAACGCCAATGGGCATTCCTTGACGTATTTTGAATCCGGCGATCGCCTTCTTCGCACGAGTAACGACAGGCTTCTGTCCGGTAACCTTTGCAATCTCTGCAACAGAAGATTCAAGAGATTTAGCATTTTGAGCTGCTTCACCCAACCCTCGATTAACCGTCACTTTGACAAGCTTGGGAACCTGATGGATATTTGTGTATTGAAACTGCTCTTTCAATTTCGGGACAACCGACTCTGTGTATAGAGTCTTCATTCGTTGAACTGTAGCCATTTTTTCATCCTTGCTGAAATTTCTCCAAGTTACTACACACAACAAGATTCAAAAGCTCATGACCTGGACATCCGCCAAATCAGAAGCAATCGATCTTAATCGATGATTTCCCCCGTCTTCTTCAGCATCCTTACTTTCCGTCCGTCTGAGTTGACGGTGTAGCAAATGCGGCTAGCCACTTTCTCTTTTGTGGAGTACAACATGACGTTAGAGCTATGTATTGGAGCTTCAAAGGTCTGGATTTGACCTGATTCTCCTTCTTGCTTGGGCTTAACATGTTTCGTCCGAATGTTGACACCTTTAACAACAACCTTAGACTCCTGGGGCAGCGAATCAAGAATTTCGCCAACTTTTCCCTTTTCGCTACCAGAAATAACTTGGACGGTGTCTCCCTTCTTGACATGCATTTTAGGTGCGGACACTTTCTTGTTTTTCGCCATTACAGTACCTCTGGAGCTAAAGAAACAATCTTTGTAAAGCTGCGATCGCGCAATTCGCGAGCAACTGGACCAAAAACTCGCGTTCCTCTGGGGTTGCCCTCTGCATTGATAATGACTGCTGCGTTGTCATCAAACCGAATGCTCATCCCACTCTCTCGTCTAAGCCCTTTCTTAGTACGGACGATGACAGCGCGCACGATGTCAGACTTTTTAACAGCCATATTGGGTAACGCATCTTTAACGACTGCAATGACAATATCGCCAACATTTGCGTAACGACGGTTTCCTCCAAGAACACGAATACACATCAACTTTCGTGCTCCACTGTTATCGGCAACATTAAGGTAAGACTCTTGCTGTATCATGGCTGACTCCTGGACTCCCCAAAAAATAAAACTGAAGATTAATGAAAAACTTAATTATGATTTCGTGGAAGCTTCGAGAATTTCAGCTACAGTCCATCGCTTTGTTCGGCTTAGAGGTCGAGTTTCCTGAATGCGAACGCGATCGCCGACGGAACATTGATTATCCTCATCATGAACCTTGTATCGCTTAGTCCGAACCATGACTTTCCGATACTTTGGATGAGGCGACCGACTTTCAACAGCCACCACTACAGTTTTGTCCATCTTGTCGCTTACGACTAGACCGATACGTTCTTTGAGTGCCATTCCTCTACTCCTCCACTACACCTTCAACAGTTGTCTTATCCCCACTCGAGGAGGCCACTAGCCTTTCTCTCTCAACCGTCAGTAGCTGCGCTAAACGATGCCGCTGATGCTTGAACTCATGGAACTTTTCTAGCTGGCGAGTTGCTTTCTGGAAGCGTAAATTAAATAAACCCCGCTTAACTGATGCAATCTCTGATTTCAATTCGGCATCACTTAATTCTCGGATTTCAGAAATCTTTGATAAGGCCATATCACGCATCCTCAACGTCTCGTACAATAAACTTCGTCTTAATGGGTAGCTTAAAAGATGCTAATCGCATTGCTTCCTTTGCGGTTTCGAGGGGAACACCAGCAATTTCGAACAAGATACGTCCGGGTTTTACTACAGCAACCCAATACTCAGGATTTCCCTTACCAGAACCCATTCGAGTTTCAGCAGGTCGCATCGTAATAGGCTTGTCAGGAAATACACGAATCCAAATCTTCCCCCCCCTTCTGATATAACGAGTCATTGCTCGACGAGAAGCCTCGATTTGGCGCGACGTAATCCATGAAGGCTCAAGAGCCTGAAGTGCAAAATCGCCAAAATTGATAGAGCTGCCACGAGTAGCGACACCACGCATTCTTCCTCGGTGCTGTTTTCTAAATTTTGTTCTTTTAGGACTTAGCATGATCCATTAACCCCGGCACATCTCCAAACAGTAGAAATAAGTCGATAACTTTCTGAGCCAACCACCTGATTCGGTTCAATCCAATGCTTATCTAGATTAAATATTCAGAAAAGTGAGCTACGAATCACTAGAGCGATCTTCAAACTGTTGCCTCCGACGCTGCTGTCTGCGTCTTGGTTGAACATTGTTTGATGCCGACACATCTTCTTGTCCAGGAACAATTTCACCTTTGAAAACCCAGACCTTAATCCCTAGGACACCATAGATAGTCTGTGCGGTTCGGTAGGTGTAATCGATATCTGCTCTTAATGTATGAAGAGGAACTTTGCCTTCTCTCGTATACTCAGTTCGCGCAATTTCTGCGCCGTTCAGACGACCGCTGACTTGAATCTTAATTCCTTCAACTCCAGCTCTCTGAGCCCTCTGAATTGCTTGCCGAACAACACGACGAAAAGAAACACGACGTTCTAGCTGCTGCACAATGAAATCAGCGATCAAGGCAGCATCAGCGTCAACACGAGCGACCTCAACGACATTAATCCGAATCTGCCGATTTCCACCCTTTAGCTCTTTTTGCAACCCCTCTCTTAAGGATTCAATGCCTGCTCCTCCACGACCGACCACCACACCAGGGCGAGCAGTTCGAATTTCCAAATCAATTTGATCAGCTTTCCGCTCAATCCGAATGTCCGAAATGCCCGCATTACTCAGGTTCTTCTGAACATATTCACGAACCTTATGATCTTCTTGAAGAAGTTCTGGATAACGCTTGGAACCCGCAAACCAGCGAGAACGATGTTCTTGAGTAATGCCTAAGCGAAAACCAATCGGGTGAATCTTCTGTCCCACAGTGCGATCCTTACTTAAAAACCAACAACAATAAATCTCAAAATGAAAATACTAACCAGAAAACAATAATCAATTGTCTTGACTAAGCTTCAAGTCGTTCATTAGGAGCGACCGCAATCGTAATGTGACACGTTGGTCGGCGAATTTGGTACGCTCTACCCTGTGCCCTGGGGCGATATCGCTTATACACAGGCCCCTGATCAGCAAACGCCTCACTAATGACTAGACTGGCTGGCTCATATCCTTCGTTATGTTCAGCATTAGCAACAGCTGACCGAAGAACCTTGAGTACAGGTTCACAAGCTTTGTAAGGCATAAATTCTAAAATAATAAGAGCCTCGCGATAGCTTCGGCCTCTAATTTGATCAAGCACACGACGTACCTTAAAAGGAGACATGCGAATGTATCGCACACTAGCCCTAACTTGATTACCAAAAACTGTTGCCATTACCGCCGATCCTCTAATCTGCTAAATCCAAATCACTAATGCTCAAAGAAGGTGCCGGTCACTCGTTACCGTCTTGCCTTTTTATCCGTTTTCGCATGACCGCGAAACGTTCGAGTGGGTGCAAATTCTCCGAGTTTATGGCCCACCATCTGCTCAGTGACATACACTGGCACATGTTGTCTACCGTTATGAACAGCAATCGTATGACCAATCATTTGGGGAATAATCGTTGACGCCCTGGACCATGTCTTAATGACCTGTTTGTCGCCCTTCGCATTCATGGTCTCAACCTTACTCATAAGATGGTCAGCGACAAATGGGCCTTTCTTCAGTGAACGTGCCATCGCAGTATCCTCCCAGCAATCAGTACAAAACTCTCAACAACCTGACCTAGTTACTATCACAAGCTTTCAAAGTGTTAGCCCTTAAGCATTTCGACCACCACGCCCCCGCTTAGATGAGCGTCGACGCTTTCGAACAACCATGGAGTTACTCAACTTATTACGCTTGCGCGTCTTCTTGCCCAATGCAGGCTTGCCCCAAGGAGTTACAGGACCGCTCCTTCCGATAGGAGCACGACCTTCTCCACCACCATGAGGGTGGTCTACAGGGTTCATAACACTTCCACGAACTTCTGGCCTTCGGCCCTTCCACCGTTTCCTACCCGCTTTTCCAAGACTCAGGTTTCTGAAATCCGCATTTCCAACTTGACCAATCGTCGCATAGCATTCGCGACGAATCATTCGGACCTCACTGGATGGGAGCTTAAGGGTAACGAAGTCACCCTCTTTTGCGACTACCTGCGCCGATGTTCCAGCCGCCCGAACAATCTGGCCACCCCGCCCAGGAAACAGTTCCACATTGTGAACAACCGTACCCAGAGGAATATCAGAAAGGGGTAGGGCATTCCCTACTTCGTAGGGTGATCCCGGACCAGAAACTACGGTCATCCCAACAGATAATTCAGCAGGACAAAGAATGTAACGCTTTTCCCCATCCTCGTATTGCACTAGGGCAATACGAGCATTTCGGTTGGGGTCGTACTCAACAGAAACAACCGTAGCCGGAACAGAATGCTTATTGCGGCGAAAGTCGATAAATCGATATAACCGCTTGTGCCCTCCGCCCCGATGACGACAGGTAATGACACCTCGATTGTTACGCCCTTTCGCCCGATGAATGTGACGGGTCAACGATTTTTCAGGTTCAGACTTTGTAATTTCTGAAAAATCAGAAACCACTCGTTCTCGAGTGCCTGGAGTATAAGGACGGTAATATCTAATTCCCATAACTAATCAGATAGAGACAGCTCTTGGTCAATTCAGAAATCTTGGACAGTACAGTTGTCAACGATACGCTCGAAACGAATTTAGAAGTTAGACTTCAGGGAAGAGCGTAATTGAATCTCCTTCAGCTAAGGTCACAATCGCCTTCTTGTACTGAGGCTTGTATCCCAGGTAGCGTCCCATCCGCTTTTTCTTTCTAGGGGGATTGTGCGTTTTAACGCTCACCACTTTGACATCAAATAGGTCTTCGATCGCCGCACGAATATCCGGCTTTGTCGCACTAGGAAGAACTTCAAACGTGTATTGATTATTCTCAAGGAGAATGGTTGCTTTCTCCGTGACAATTGGGCGTCGAATGAGATCGGGTAAATCACGCTGAGCAACTTTAGGCACTGTAGACCTCCTTAACTGAATCAAGCGCAGATGATGTTGTAACAATCTGATCTGCGGCTAGGATATCGTAGATGTTCAAATTCTCTGGCGTAATCAGCTTAATTGTTGGAACATTTCGGACAGAGAGTCGAAGATTATCACTGGGCTGATCAATCACCATCAGCACTTTTGCATCATTCTCAACGCCCCAACGGGCGATCGCCTCCATAATGGTTTTCGTTTTCGGGCGATCGAGATGCTCGTCGAATTTTTCAACAACAACCATATCTTCTACACGACTTTGAAACGCTGTGCGAAGGGCTAGTTGCCGTTCTTTCTTGTTCATTTTGACTGAATAGTCTCGGGGTTTTGGGCCAAAAATAACGCCCCCACCTTTCCATAGAGGCGAACGACTTGAACCCGCCCGTGCCCGACCAGTCCCTTTCTGACGCCAGGGCTTCCGTCCTCCTCCTCGAACCTCGGCCCGAGTCTTAGAAGATACCGTTCCTTGACGAGCGTTAGCCATTTGCCGGACTAATGCACGGTGAACAATGTGCGACGCATTTTCTTCTTTGGCAACTTTAAGATCTAAGGAGGTCTTGCCCGACTCTTCACCCTGCCAATCTTTCACAACAAACTCAGCCATTTTCTCTACACTCAACTCAACTCAATCGCAACAAACAGTACCAAGCCTTAGTGAGGCAATACCCTACCAAACCTTGGTCGGACCAATGTTGAGAAACGTACCAGGCTTGCCAGGAACCGCTCCTTTGATTAACAGGAGATTACGCTCAACATCAATGCTGACGACCGTGAGCTTTCTCACAGTGACGCGCTCAGCACCTGTTCTCCCTGCCATTCGCTTACCCGGATAAATGCGTCCTGGGGTTGTACCTGCTCCAGTTGAACCAGGAAGACGATGATTCTTAGATCCATGAGACATGGGGCCTCGGCGGAAATTGTGGCGCTTTTGATACCCTGCGAACCCTTTTCCGATGCTCGTTCCCGTAACATCTACAAGCTGACCCTCTTCGAAAATATCGACCTTGACCTCTTGACCCAACTCATATGAAGACACGTCATCAAGACGATATTCCTTCAAATGCCGCACAGGATCAATGCCAGACTTTGTCAAATGACCAAGCTCGGGCTTAGTGAGTGCTTTAGCCTTTACTTCTCCGAAACCAACCTGGATAGCAGTGTAGCCATCGGTATCACTCGTCTTAACTTGGGTAACTTTACAAGGCCCAGCCTGAATTACAGTTACTGGAATTGAACGACCCTCGTCATCGAAGATTTGAGTCATCCCTAGTTTTGTTCCAAGAATTCCCAACGCCATCAAACTAACCCTTTTTGCAATATATCCAAGAAGAACTCGCAGATTGACAACTTGAACTTGACAAGTTCAATCGAACTCAAAAAGCTCAAGCAGGCTTATCTGACACCACCCAATCAGCAGTAGAGACTGTGAAATCTCACTTAAGCTTCACAG
Source organism: Leptolyngbyaceae cyanobacterium (assembly GCA_035285885.1). Taxonomy (GTDB): domain Bacteria; phylum Cyanobacteriota; class Cyanobacteriia; order CAKZMO01; family CAKZMO01; genus JBCCWF01. Next base: position 18,149 of record JAYKJC010000750.1, read on the forward strand.
CTCACCCGAAATTGAATATTAATACATTTGAATTTAGATGCAGGACTTGGGAAGACAAAGCCAACCTAGTATCCACTACAATGCATCTTGCAAATGAGCCTTGCGTTGGGAGTCAAATTAAGCGCGAGGCACAGCTCTCTTGCCCATGCCCGGAAAATTCACTCGCGTACCTGTCGCAAGGATTTCCATTCTATACACATCTTTGCTCTATGTCTACAGCTTTCTATTGGTGAGTTTTCCTGGAAATGCTGTGCACGTTTCGCTGTAAGCATTTGAGATGGAAAACATTTAAGAACTGCTACCCAGTTCCTCTTAGATCTCCCTCTTGGATCAGCCTTTAACTTCAAGGCTTCCTGTCTCTCTGATTGCCTGTCGCTTTATCAGGGCTTCATCTTTGTGGCTTTTGCTTTATGAATATCTGGGTGCGGATGCGTCAAAAATATACGGGATAATACGCGAATTCAAATTTCCTGTATTTTTATTAGACACTTTTACCGAAGTCATTCGCAAGCTTGAAAGCAACGATGAAGTCATACGATTCAAGCCGAAGGACTTCTCAACTATGCTTCCAGATACTGTAGGCGACACCTTCAGAGATGCTAAAAAAATCACACTCAAGTCCCAAAAAAGGGCCATTCGAAACCACATTGGAGGTACCGACACTAACGACTACTTTAAATTTCGGTTAAGCAGGAGCAGCAATGTCAAGTTAGCGCTGAAGCAGAGGGCTGATGCTAATTTTGAGCTTCTTAATCGCCGTGGCAACATCGTGGCCTCATCGACTCAGAGAGGAAACCGCCAAAAAACCATTCAGCTCGACGACCTCGATAAGGGAAAGTACTTCATTCGGGTTTACCAAACTCAAGGCAAAACGCGCTACAAGCTTCAATTTTCTTGCAAGTCAGCGGATCCCACTCCAAGTTCCAGCAATCATCCGTTTGTCCAGCGGGTGCTCGACTTGACGAACGCTGAGCGAGCAAAAGCCGGGTTGTCCCCGTTAAGACTTGACTCAAAGCTTACCAATGTAGCCCATGCCCATAGTAGAAGCATGGCGGTTGACGACTTCTTTTCTCACACAGGTTCAGATGGATCGACACCTTTTGAACGCATTGAAGAAGGGGGATATCGATATAGGAGTGCTGCGGAAAACATTGCGGCAGGGTATTCAACTCCTGAATCTGTCGTCACGGCATGGATGAATAGTGCTGGACACCGTGCCAATATCCTGAATGCCAATTTACAAGAAATCGGAATTGGATACTACTTTGCGGCAAATGATGTGGGTTCTGTACGCTATAACAGCTATTGGACTCAAGCCTTTGGAACTCCTTTCCGTTAGTGCTTTGACTGGTGCTTTGATAGGCAAGCGTTACGTTAATAGTTGAATGTTGAATCTTTGAAGCTGGCTGCCTGACATATCTTATTGCGTAGTCAGAGGTTTTAATAATGTAGGTTGCGGTTGAGTTTGCGAGACCCAACACAGTCAGATTTTAACGGCATTGTTGGGTTTCCTTACGTCAACCACAACCTACGATTTCTGGTCATTTTAGGAGATTTGTTAGGCAATCAGGCTTTGAAGATGCATTCAGTATGCGTGGCTTACGACTTGGGAAATTTTTCATAAGAGATAAATAGAGGAGATAAACATTTGTGTGGGTGTGCTGAGTACGCCCACACAAATGTTTATGCGTTCCCGAACTTATGATAGCCATGAGTCCTTGAATCTACATAAGTAGTATTGAAAATCTTTGTGATCTATATAAAAAGAACGTCATTATGGGAAATCTTTCTTTTATAAAGGGACTTTTCTTTTAGAGCGGTACTATTAACTTTTCCTTTCTAAAGGAACCGTAGTTTTTAAGAGAAGACCATATATCAAATTGAACATAACAGAAAAACTAGAAGTCTCGATTTTCGGACACTATAGTTTTCAGATCTAGGAGTTTTTAGGATAGTGGACACACAACTTCATCCACTTCATTCGTTCATTAAAAAAGCTCTACTCTTTTTGCAGAAACAGTTAGCTCTCAATGTTCAGCTCAATGCTGAGTTAGCAGAGACTCATGAAAAATTTGGGGCTCTGAAGCATCAAAATTATTTCGTTAAAACCCTTCTTGAGCAGGGATTATCTCTATATCAGTGTACATGTCAGCAAGATATTTATCACGTTCTAGAGAAATATACTAACCGGATCTTTCCCGGTTCATCAGGTTATATTCAGGTTTTTGATTCTGGGGTTGAAGATCTTTGTGATTTCTATGAATGG